>DATJVV010000266.1:0-4968 GCA_035501635.1 Solirubrobacteraceae bacterium
CGCTCGCTCCTCCCACACGCCCACGCCCGCCGCCTGAGTCACCACGCGGCGGCTCGCGCCCGGCGAACATTTGAATTTTCTTCGATCCTCTTGAGGTTCGCGTGAGCGGGGTACTGTTGTGTAGGAGCGCATGACCGCCAAGTCGCCCCACATCCCCCGCGCCGCCCCGGAGCACGTTCCCGGCACGGCCTCCGGCGCCACCGAGCGCATCGACGTGATCGCCCGCCTGGACGACCGCAACCGCCGCCGCGCCACCGGCCCCGACGCCGCCGCCCCCGGGCGCTATCTGGAGGTGCACGGCGCCCAGGGCACCCTGCTCGTGCCCCTCGCCGCGGAGGTCACCCACGTCGGACGCGGACTGGCCTGCGACCTGCAGCTCGACGACGGCTCGGTCTCGCGCCGGCACGCCATCATCGTGCAGCGCCCCTCCGGCGTGCGCGTCCTCGACGACCGCTCCGCCAACGGCACCCTCGTCAACGGCAGCCGCGTCACCCAGGCCGATCTCCTCAGCGGCGACGTGATCCTGCTCGGCCGCGTGGTGCTCCGCTACCTGGAGCTGCCCCTGCCCGAGGGCTCCCGCGCCTCGGCCGAGAGGCCCTGAGCCGGCGCCCTCCTCTCACGTTCGCCCCCAGCGCGCGTGTGCGCGCGCGCACGCTAACGCACGGGCGGCGGCTGTCCCTCGGCGCTGGCCAGCAGCTGGGGATCCCATTCGCACACCGTGCACGCGTGGTGCAGGGCCGAGCGCAGGAACCCCAGCGCGAAGCCGTGCGGATCGGGGCTCGCGCACACATCCTCCCAATCCAGCACGTACTCGCCCATACCCTCCTCCCAGCGGGCGGCCGGCGGCGAGAGGGTGGCGTTCGCGAAGGAGTCCGGGGCGGGGTGGGCATAGGCGTAGAAGGCGGGCCGCTCGTAGCGGCCGTCCCCCGGCCACCAGCCCACCGCCACCTCCTGGGAGTCCATCGCGTTGCGCATGATGAAGTCCTTCGAGGGGGGCTCGGCGGGCAGGCCGGAGAACAGGCTCACCGCCAGGTCGAAGGAGCCCCACCAGGCGTTCACCGGCGTGCACCGTCCGCGATAGGGCGCCCGGAAGGCGCCGAGCACGAGCGCCGCACGGGTGGCGGCGGCGAGGTAGTCGGCCACCTGGCCGGTGTCGTAGCGGGCGTGCTCGCCGTCCTCGTCGAGGGGCACGCTCCAGCTGACCTCCTGGGGGGTGGGGTCGATCTCCACCGCCCCCGCCAGCTCGCTCACGCCGGCCAGCAGCTCCTTGGTGACCGCTCCCACCGGTCTGTCGGGCGTGAGCGCCACCCGGCGCGCGCCACCGTCGCTGTGCTCGGCGATCGCCTCGTGCGCGTGCAGGTCCAGCGCCACCGTCAGCGCACCCGAGCCGTCGGGCGCGGGCAGCGGCGGGGTCTCCCAGCCGCGCGCGCTCAGGCGCAGGGCCGCGTGCTGCAGCTGGGGCTCCGCGGGCGCGAGCTTGGCCGCGAGCTTGCCCAGCACCTGACTGTGGGCGTGCAGCGTCTCGCAGGTCTCCCGCCAGTCCCGGTAGGGCAGAGGGGGCCAGGAGGCGGGCATCCGCCTACGGTAGCGCCACGCCGTCAACGTTTCCGTCGCGCCCGTTCCGCCCGTCGCCGCCTCGCCAGCGTGTTTCAGCCCGCAGCCACCCCGTCCGCGGCCTGCCGCAGGGCATTGATGTCGAGCTTCTTCATCTGGCGCATCGCCGTCATCGCGCGCATCGCCCGCTCTGGGTCCGGCCCGGCGAACAGCTCGCCCATGCCGTTGGGGGTCACCTGCCAGGAGAGCCCGTAGCGGTCTTTCAGCCAGCCGCACTGGCTTTCGCTGCCGCCCTCGCAGAGGCGCTCCCAGTAGTAGTCCACCTCCGCCTGGCTCTCGCAGGCGATCTGCAGGGAGATGGCCTCGCTGAACTTGAACTCCGGGCCGCCGTTGATCGCCACGAAGCGCTGGCCGTCGAGCTCGAAGCTCACCACCATCACCGTCCCCGCCGGCCGCGGCCCCGCCTCGGTGTAGCGGGAGATCTCGAGGATGCGCGAGTTCTCGAACACCGACACGTAGAAGTTCGCCGCCTCCTCGGCCTCGGTGTCGAACCACAGGTTGGTGGTGATCCGCTGTTTCATGATCCGGTCCTTTCGCGGTCGGTTCCGGTGGGCTTTTGGGATCGGTTTGCCGTGGGGAGAGCTCCTCCGCGACACCGTACTCTCCTACCCGCCAAGACTCCCCCACACGCGCCAGACACCCCCGGATGGGTCTTCGTCGAGGTCCTAGGGGCGAACGATCAGGAGGTCGATGTCGCTCTCGATGCCACCGTCCGCTCGTGCTTCGGAACCGAAGACGGTGAGACCTGGACCGGCCGCGTGGCCCGGCCGTCGATCTCTGCGCGGATACGCTCGATCAGTCCCGTCCGCAGTCGCAGGAGATCTTCCACAATGCCCGCCGCCACATGCTCGCGGTTCAGCGCGAACAGCCATGCAGACCCTGGTCGGTGAGTTCGGGCGGTCAAAAACGGCTGCCCGAGTCGGCGGGCCGGGAACGGCGCAGGCGGGCCGTCGAGAGCCTACGGCGGCGCCCTCGGCACGGCGAAACTGTACCCAAAGATACGTCTAGGGCGTACTATTTGCTACGTTACATACGTGGCGGCTATCAATCCGTTCGTCTTTCAGCGACCCGTCGATGACCTCATCGACCGCGAGGATGAGCTTCAGCGCCTGCTAGATCTCGCCGAGGGCGGCCATTTCATGCGCCTGAGCGCTCCCCGACGCTACGGCAAGACCACCCTGATCCGCAGGTTGCGCGTGGAGGCCGAGCGAACGCTCGACATGACGACAATCGTCGTTGACTTCAGTCGCGTACTCTCCCTGGGCGACGTCACCGTGCGGATCGAGGACGCCTACCGCCGCGCCACCGATGGGCCGGTGCGCAACGCTGTGCGCACGCTGATGCGATCGTGGAACCTCGGCGTCTCCCTCGGCGCCGGCGGCATCGCGGCCAAGCTCGAGGCCGAGCCCAAGACCGATCCGCTGCCCGCGCTGCACCGCTTGCTGGAGCTGCCTCGCGAGGCCTTCGAGCGCACCGGCCACCGCGTGCTCGTGGCGTTCGACGAGTTCCATGAGGTGCTACGCCTGGAGGGCCTCGACGGCCTCATCCGCAGCCACGTCCAGCATCACGGCGAGGCCGCGAGCTACCTGTTCGCCGGCTCCGAGCCCGGCTTGATGAACCAGCTCTTCGGCGAGCGCGAGCGCCCCCTGTTCGGGCAGGCCGCGCCGGTGAGCCTCGGCGAGTTGCCGACGGACGTGCTCGGCGCGCACATCGAGCGCCGTTTCGCGGAAACCGGCCGCGACCCCGGCGAGGCTCTGGACGCGCTGCTCGAACTCGTCCAGGGACACCCCCAGCGCGCGATCCTGATGGCGCACTATCTCTACGAGCGCACCCGCCCACGACACCCCGCCAGCCTCACCGAGTGGCAGGCCGCGCTCGACGAGGTCACCGACTCGCTCACCGAGGGCTTCGAGCGCTTTCTCGACGTCCTGCCCGGCCTGCAGGTGCGGGTGCTGTTCGCGCTCGCCCTCTCACCACACGGCCTGAACTCCAACTACACCCAGGCGCGCTACGGGCTCCCCGAGGGAGGCGCCGCCGGCGACGCCCGAGACGCGCTCGTCCGCCGCGGCGAGGTGCTCAACAACCCCTACCGAATCACCGACCCGCTGCTGCGCCACTGGTTGCGCCACCGCCGTCGCCCACCCGAGCCCGAAAAGCTCCACTGACACGTCGCCCACTCCAAGCTCACGAGCCTCGGTCCGCGGCTCGTCCAGAGCGGCAATGCCGAATGCTTGGCCGCGAACGTAGGCGGCAAGGGGGCTCGATTTGAGCGCGTGGGGCCTGGCCGCTACCGTGTGTCGCATGACCGCGAAGGAGAAGCTCCGGGAGACTGTTCAAGAGTTGTCTGAGGCCGAGGCGCAGGATGCGCTGGGGTTCATCGTCCGCCGGCGCGGACAGCGCGACGCGTTGGGGGAGATGCTCGAACGCGCTCCCCTCGATGATGAGCCAACGACGCCCGAGGAGGACGAGGGAGTGCGCGAAGCGCACGCGGAGATTGCCCGCGGGGACGTGCTCTCGGCTGATGAGATCAGGCGCGAGGTCGCTTGAACGCCAGCGGCGGCTGGATCTTCTCGGCACGGCCGGGACGCGATTTCAAGCGTCTCGACCCTCCCATTCAGCGACGTATCGTGGATGCCCTCGACCGGCTCACCGACGCCCCGCTGACGGGTGATGTCGTCAAGCTCGCCAACACAGAAGAATGGCGCCTGCGGGTCGGCGACTGGCGTGTGCGCTTCGAGCGCGACGCCGAGACGGGCGTGGTCAACGTCCTGCGAGTCTTGCCCCGCAGCCGCGCCTATCGGGATTGACGGCTTCCGGCCCGACCAACACGCGCCCGGCAAGATTCGAACTTGCGACCTCTCGCTCCGGAGGCGCCAGGCGGCCGTGGGCGCTGGGGGGGGCGAATCCCTGGTAGGAGCGTAGGAGCTGGGATTTAGCGGGAATAGGGCCTGAGCGAGCGCGCTTCGATTGGTCCCGGTTTGCGGGCGATTCGCGGCGATAATGGCAGGACTGCCTTTTCGTGATCCGGCCCGAGAAAAGTCGAGGCATCGAGTGGCATCGGTGGTGGGCATACGATCGAACGATGCTGACGGTTGTCGAGGCGGCGCAGAGAGTAGGGAGGAGCATGTCGACCGTTCGGCGCTGGATACGATCCGGGTTCCTGCCAGCGACGATGGCCGGGGGTCGCTGGCTGATTGAGCCCGACGCGCTGGATGACCATCCAGTGGGCAACGACGAAGCGACGATACGGATCGTGTCGGCGTGGCGCGCGGAGTCCTGATGCGCTGGCCGGGGCGCTAAGCTCGACTGGTCATGTTCGCCTATTACGACGCCAACGTGGACATCGCATGGTTC
>DATJVV010000267.1:0-4183 GCA_035501635.1 Solirubrobacteraceae bacterium
GAGCGGCGGGTGACGCTTCACTCGGTGATGGGCGCGCTGACGGTGTACCTGCTGGCGGGGCTGATCTTCGCGTTCGCGTACGCCACCATGGAAGGCATCTCCGGCGCGGCGGTGCTCAGCAACCTGGGCGCGAGCAAGCACGCCGAAGAGGTGTACTTCAGCTTCATCACCCTCACCACCGTGGGCTACGGGGACATCGCGCCGATCGCCAACGCCGCCCGCATGACATCGGCCCTGGAGGCGCTGTTCGGGCAGCTTTACCTGGTGACGATCGTGGCGGTGATCGTCAGCAACGTGAGCGCCCGCGGGCGGCGGGCGTCGCGGGACGAGGGCGAGGTGGCGGACTCAGGCTGAGGCCCACTTGCCGATGCCGTGGCGGGCGAGCTCGATGCGGGCGATCACGCCCCGGTGGACCTCGTCGGGGCCGTCCGCCAAGCGCAGGGCGCGGGCGACCGTCCAGGCGGCGGCGAGGGGCACGTCGTTTGAGAGGCCGCCGCCGCCGTGCAGCTGCATCGCCATGTCCACCACCCGCTGGGCCATGTTGGGCACGGCCACCTTGATCTGGGAGACCGCGCCGAGGGCCTCGGGGGAGCTCGTGTCGAGCAGCCAGGCGGCGTGGAGCACGTGCAGACGGGCCTGGTCGATGGCGATGCGGGCGTCGGCGATGCGCTCGCGGTTGCCGCCGAGGTTGGCCAGGGGCTTGCCGAATGCCACCCGCTCGCCGGCCCGGCGGCAGGCCAGCGCGAGGGCGAGCTCGGCGAGGCCGATGAGGCGCATGCAGTGGTGCACCCGGCCGGGGCCCAGGCGGGCCTGGGCGATCGCGAAGGCCTCGCCGGGACCGCCGATGATGGCGCTCTGCGGCAGGCGCACGTCGGTGAAGCTCACTTCGCCGTGGCCGGAGGGGGCGTCGAGGAAGCCCATCGCGGGCACCATCCGCTCCACCTTCACGCCCGGCGTGTGGCGGGGCACGAGCACCATCGAGTGGCGGCGATAGCGCTCCCCCTCGGGGTCGCTCACGCCCATGAAGATGAGGATCTCGCAGCGGGGATGGCCGATGCCGGTGCTCCACCACTTGCGCCCGTTGAGCACCACCTCCTCGTTCTCCAGAACGGCGGTGGCCCGCATGTTGGTGGCGTCCGAGGAGGCCACCTCGGGCTCGGTCATGCAGAAGGCCGAGCGGATCTCCCCGTTCAGCAGCGGCACCAGCCAGCGCTCGCGCTGCTCGGGGGAGCCGAAGTGCAGGAGCACCTCCATGTTGCCGCTGTCGGGGGCGTTGCAGTTGAACACCTCGCTGGCGATCAGCGAGCCGCCCATGCGCTCGGCCAGGGGCGCGTACTGCACGTTGGAGAGGCCCGCCCCGTACTCCACCTCCCCCACCCGGGCGCCCGGCGGCAGGAAGAGGTTCCACAGGCCCCGCTCGCGGGCCATCGCCTTGAGCTCCTCCAGCACCGGCGATACCGCGCTCCAGGGGTCATCGCTGGCCAGCAGCTCGCGGTGGTGGGGCTCCTCCCGCGGGCGGATCTCCTGCTCGATGAAGGCCTCCACGCGCGCCAGCAGCTCGGCGGTGCGGGAAGAGTGGGCGAAGTCCATGGAGGGAGGTTGGGTCTGGGTGGCGCTGGTGGAGGTGGCGCTGGTGGAGGTGGCGCTGGTGGAGGTGGCCGTGCGTGAGTTTAGTTCTTGCGGGCCCGTATAACCATGGTCATACGCAGTCCACAAAGGGAACCATTTCTCCCGGAAGAACCATTCCCCCACAGAAGGACCGTATAACCATGGTCATACGCAGTCCCCAAAACGGGAACACTCCCCGGAAAACCCATCGACCCCTCGGACGGACCGTATAACTATGGTGCTACGCAGTCTGTAAGAGGGAACGCGCCCCAAGACGGATTGCGCCTTACGTCAGCGGATGTCGAGCACGACCTTGGCGAGGGCGCGGCGCTCGTCGATCTCGCGGAGGGCCTGGGCGGTGCGCTCCAGGGGGAAGCGGGCGCCGACGATGGGGGCGACGAAGCCGGCGGCGATGAGGGGGCGCAGGGCGGAATCGATGGCGCGGCAGACGTCGGGGCGGGCCATCGCGTAGGCGCCCCAGCCGGCGCCGATGACCTCGGTGTTGGCAAGCAGGAGGCGGTTGACCTTCACCTCGGGGATCGAGCCGGCGGTGAAGCCCACGACGACGAGGCGGCCCTCCTCGCGGAGGGTGCGGAGGCTGTCGGTGAAGCGATCGCCGCCGACGGGGTCGAGCACGAGGTGGACGCCGCCCTGGGTGAGCTCGCGGGCCTCGTCCTTCCAGGGGCCGTCGGTGCGCAGCACGTGGTCGGCGCCGGCCTCCCATGCCACCCGCTGCTTCTCCTCGCTGGAGACGACGGCGATGGTGCGGGCGCCGAGGCCCCTGGCGACCTGCAGGCAGGCGGTGCCGACGCCGCCGGCGGCGCCGTGCACGAGCACGGTCTCGCCCGCCTGCAGCCTGCCGCGGAGGACGAGGGCGAAGTAGGCGGTGTGGTAGTTGAGGATGAGACCGGCGCCCTGGGCGAAGTCGAGCTGGTCGGGGAGCGGGAAGGTGAGGAAGTCGGGCGCGAGGGCGAGCTGGGCGAAGGCGCCGAGGGCGCAGAAGGCGGCGACGCGATCGCCCGGCTTGACGCCGGCGTGCTCGGAGGCCTCGCGGACGACGCCGGCGACCTCGCTGCCGGGCACGAAGGGGAGGGGGGGCTTGAACTGGTACTGGCCGCGGGTCTGGAGGACCTCGGGGAAGGAGACGCCGGCGGCGTGGACCTCCACCAGGACGCCGGCGCCGGGGCTGAGCGGGTGGGAGGGAGGCGAGGGGGGCTCGGGGACGTCGGCGAGCACGACCGCGTCCGGCCCGGAGAGCTCGACGATCTGGACGGCCTTCACGGCTGGGATTATGGCCGATGGGCGGGGGCTCAGAGGCGCCGGACGACGGTGACGGGTACGCCGCGCTTTGGGGTGATGGCGACGCTGCGGGTGCGGTTGGGGCGTTCGTGGCGGGGGTTGAGGGGTTTGAGCTGAACGCGGGTGAGGACGGTGCGCAGGACGGTGGTGAGCTCCATGAGGGCGAAGCTGGCGCCGATGCAGCGGCGCTGGCCGCCGCCGAAGGGGATGAAGGTGTGGGGGGCTGGGCGTTGGCCCAGGAAGCGGTCGGGGTTGAAGGCGTAGGGGTTGGGGTGGATGGCGGGGGAGTGGTGGATGGCGTTGATGGGGGCCGCGACGATCGTGCCGGCGGGTAGGCGGTAACCACCGATCTGGAGGGGTGTGGCGAGCTTGCGGGCGACGGAGTCGGCGACGGGGCGCAGGCGCATGCTCTCGTTGACGACGGCGGTGAGGTAGGCGTGGTCGTCGGGGTGGTTGGTGGCGCGGGTGAGCGCCTCAGGGTGGCGCAGGAGGTGATGAAAGCACCAGGAGAGGGCGGCGGCGGTCGTGTCGTGTCCGGCGCCGAGGAGGGTGAGGAGATGGTCGCGAAGCTCGCGGTCGGTGAGCGGCTCGCCGTTTTGATCGCGGGCGGCGAGGAGCTGGGCGAGGACGTCGGTGCGGTTCTCGGGGTGGGCGCGGTGCTCGGCGATCTCCTCTTCGAGCAGCAGCTCCGCCCGGGCGCGATCTCGCGCCCAGGGGGTGCGGGCCGCGACGGGACCGTCGGCGAGCCACGGGAAGCGGGTCTGCAGGAGCAGTCCGAAGACGCCTCCCCTGGCGAAGGCGGGAAGCAGGCGGGTGAGCTGCTGGCGCCGGTGGGGATCGCGGACGCCGATGACGGCGCGCAGGATGACCTCCATCGCGATGGCGCGCATGCGGGGCAGCAGCGCGAGCCGTCCACCCACGGGCCAGCGTTCGATCTCGCTTCTCGTGATCTCCTCGACGAGTCGTTCGTGACGGGTGATGGCGGGGCCGTGAAAGGGCGGGAGCAGCAGGCGGCGGGCGCGGAGGTGGGGCTCGCCGTCGAGCAGCAGCACGCTGTTGGGCCCGAGGACGCCGAACACCTGGCGGTTCATCTCGCCGGCGCGGAGCACCTCGCCATCGCCGGCGAACAGCTCACCCACCAATCGCGGATCGAGCAGGCTCACGACGTCCCCCAGCCCGAGGAGACGAAACGCGAGCATCCTCTCCCCGGGATGGCGCCGCAAGGAGAAGCGCACGAACGAGTCCATCGCCGCGACCGACCAGAGCGTCTGGATCG
>DATJVV010000268.1:0-3453 GCA_035501635.1 Solirubrobacteraceae bacterium
CCGCGCGGGAACCCACCGGCGGCTACCTCTTCTATGACTGCCAGACCGACGACGTGCGCCTCGTGCTCACGATCCTCGGCGAGGCCGAGCGCTTCGGGGCGGTGTGCGCCAACCGGGTGCAGGCGCTCGGGACGATCCTCGCCGACGGAAGGGCGGTGGGCGTGCGGGTGCGCGAGCGCGAGAGCGGAGCGGAGCTCGAGCTGCGGGCCGCGCACGTCGTCAACGCCACCGGTGTCTGGGCCGGCCGGCTGGCGGGGGAGGAGGAGCTGCCCGGGATCAGGCCCAGTCGCGGCACCCACGTGGTGCTGCGCCACGCCGACCTGCCGCTGCGCGGGGGCGCGATCGTGCCCGCGGGAGAGGGCCGCTCGATCTTCGCCCTGCCCTGGCTCGGGCACACGCTGGTGGGGACCACAGACCGGGACTACGAGGGAGATCTGGAGCACGTGGGAGTCTCCGGCGAGGACGTGGAGTACCTGCTGCGGGCGGTCAACGACTTTTTTGCCACCCGTATCTCCGTGGAGGACCTGTCAGGCGCCTACGCGGGTGTGCGACCGCTGATCGCAAGCGGCGATCCGCGGAAGTCGGTGGACATCTCCCGACGGGCGGAGCTCTATGAGGGTCAGAGCGGCATGCTCACGATCACCGGGGGCAAGCTCACGACCTGGCGGCGGATGGCGAAGATGACGGTAGATCGGATCGTGGCGCGCGACGCTCGGGAGGCGCCCTGCCACACGCACGAGATCCCGCTCGGGCAGGCGATCGACCCCTCGGAGCTCGAACGGGTGGCGGGCGTGCCGGAGGAGGCCCGGCGCGCGCTGGCCGGCCGCTACGGCTACGCCGCCCGGGCGGTGCTGGAGCTCGCCGCCCAGCGCCCCGAGCTGGTCGAGCCGATCGTGCCCGGCTGCCCCGATCTGCTGGCGGAGGTTGTGCTGGCGGCCCGTCGCGAGCAGGCGAGAAGCATCGGCGACGTGCTGCTGCGGCGCACCCGCCTGGCGCTGCTTGCGGCGCGCGAGCTGCCGGCGGCGCGGGTTGGCGAGCTGCTGGCGGGCGAGCTGGGCTGGAGCGACGAGCGCACGGCGCGGGAGGTGGAGGCCTTCGCGCGCGAGCTGCGCGCCGAGGGGATCACGGCGGATGAGCCGGCCGCGATATAGCGTGCTGGCTGGCGAGCGGCGGCTGGAGGTCGGCGAGCGGCCACTGCTGATGGGCGTGGTGAACGCCTCGCCGGACTCCTTCAGCGACGAGCGCTCGCCCCACACACTCGCCGGCCGCCTGGCGCTCGCGCGCGCGCAGGTGCGGGCCGGGGCGGACATCGTGGACGTCGGGGGCGAGTCGGCGCGCACGGGGCGCCGGGCGATCTCGCCGGAGCACGAGATCGAGCTGGTGGCGCCGCTGGTGGAGGCGATCGCCGGAGAGCTCGAGACGGTGATCTCCGTGGACACCTACAAGCCGGCGGTGGCGGCCGCGGCGATCGGCGCGGGGGCGGGTATCGTCAACGACGTCTCGGGCCTGCGAGATCCGGAGCTCGCGGCCGTGTGCGCTCGCACGGGAGCGGCGCTGGTGGTGATGGACACCCGGGCCGCTCCCAAGGAACGCCGCCAGGACCCCGACCTCTACCGTGAGGACGTGGCGGGCGACGTGATCGAGTTCCTCGCTCGGCGCATCGAGACGGCCCTGGCCGCGGGCGTGTCCTTCGAGCGGCTGATCGTCGATCCCGGCCCGGACTTCTCCAAGACGCCCGCCCAGACGATCGCGCTGCTGCGCGAATGCCGGCGACTGCACGAGCTCGGGCGGCCGCTGCTGATGGCGATCTCGCGCAAGGATTTCATCGGCGCGCTCACCGGCCGTGCGCCGCGTGGCCGCCAGGCGGGGACGCTGGCGGCGCTGGCCCACGGGCTCCAGGCCGAGGCGCACATCTTCCGGGTGCACGACGTGGCGGCGGCCGCGGAGTTCATCGCCGTGTGGGAGGCCCTGCAAGGGGAGCGCGCCGTGAGCAGGGATCTGGCGCTCGCCGAGGAACTCCGCTCCGAGCCGCCGTCGGCGGCGTGAGGCTCGCGAGGTCTCGCCCCGCGGGTCGCTAGGCTGCAGGCCAGCAATCAAGGGTGCCCGTCGCTGAGCAACGCGCTGGGACGCCAACCGCCCGATCCGAACCGAAGGAGACAGACACACATGACCGTCCTCGACCGCTCCGAGCTGGAGTCGAGCCCCCTCGCCGACCTGCACGCAATCGCCGATCAGCTCGGCCTCGAAGGCTTTCGCCGGCTGCGCAAGGCCGACCTCATCGACCTGATCCTGGGAGAGCCCAAGCAGCCGGGGGAGGAGGCGGGCCAAGCGCGGGAAGCTCGCGAGGAGGAGCCCACCGAGCGGCGTCCACGGCGAGTGGCGCGCACACGTGCGCGCGCAGGCGCCGGCAGGGAGCGTTCCCGGGGGGGGCGCGGCGCGCGCGGCGAGCGGTCGGGCGAGAGCGAGCAGCGCGATGCGGGCGAGGGCGGCGAGCGGAGCGGACGCGTCGCGGAGGGCGTGGTGGAGCTGCTGGGCAACGGCTCGGCCTTCCTGCGCGTGGACCCGCCGGAGGCCTCCGACGACGACGTCTACATCTCGGCCGCCCAGGTGCGTCGCTGCGAGCTGGTCTCGGGCGATCGCGTGAAGGGCCCCGTGCGGATGCCCCGGCGTTCCGAGCGCTACCCCTCGCTGGTGCGCATCGAGGAGATCAACGGAGCCCCCGCCGGCGAGGTGGCGGCCGGCGAGCGTTACGACGAGCGTCCCGTGGACCACCCCGGCGAGCGCTTCGAGCTCGGTGGGGGAGACGCCACGTTGCAGGCGATCGAGTGGCTCACGCCCTTCGGAAGAGGCTCGCGGGTGGTGCTCACGGGGCCCTCCCGGGCGGGCAAGTCGCGGCTGCTGCGAACGCTCGCGGGGGCCCTGTCGGGGGCGAAGGACATCGATGTGACGCTGCTGCTGAGCGGCGTGCGCCCCGAGGAGCTCGTCGACTGGAGTCCGGCGGAGGGTGATGGCGAGGGCTCGCTCGCGCCGGCGGTGGCGCTCAGCTTCGCGGCCCCGCCGGACGCCCAGGCGCAAGCCGTGGAGCACGGGATCGAGACGGCCAAGCGCACCGCCGCGCGGGGCGGGGACGCGCTGGTGCTGATCGACACCCTCGACGGGCTGCATCCCCACATCGCGCGCAGGGTGCTGGCGGCGGCCCGCAACCTGCGGGACGGGGGCTCGGTGACGATCCTGGCGACCGCCACGAAGGCCCCCGGAGGGGAGAGCACGGTGATCGCGCTCGACCCCGAGCTGGCGCTCGGCGAGGGGCCGCCCCTGGATCTCGTGCACAGCGGGACGATGCGCGCCGAGCTGCTCGTGGGCGAGGACGGCGCCAGGGCGATCGTCGATGCCCGCGCCGCGGCTGTCGCCCAGGCACGGGGCGATTAGTCGTTTCAGCGGGTGCGTATAACC
>DATJVV010000269.1:0-5098 GCA_035501635.1 Solirubrobacteraceae bacterium
GATCAGCTCTCCCCGGGTGGGAAAGCCCTCGCGGCGGGTGACCCCGCCCAGGTACTCGCGCATGCCCCCCTTGGGGTCGCCGCCCTCGGTCCACATCATGCACAGGTAGCCGAGGTCGGCGAGGGGATCGCCGATGGTGGCCATCTCCCAGTCGAGCACCGCCAGCAGCCGGGCGGGAGCGTCGGCGGCGTAGATGGTGTTGCCCAGGCGGTAGTCGCCGTGCACGATGGTGGCGGGCCCCGAGCCGGGCAGGTGCTCGGAGAGCCAGCGCCCCACCTCTTCGACCGCCGGTATCTCCCGGGTCCTGTTGACCTCCCACAGCCCCCCGAAGCGCCGCAGCTGGCGCTCCAGGTAGCCGGTGGGCTTGCCGAACCCCTCCAGGCCCGCCGCCCGCCAGTCCACGCCGTGGATCTCCGCCAGGGCGTCGATCAGCTCCTCGCCGATGGCGCGGCGCTCGCTCGGGGTGTCCAGGGCGCCGGGGACGCTCGCCACGATCACCTCACCCTCGATGCGCTCCATCACGTAGAAGGGACAGCCGATCACCTGCTCCTCCGCGCACACCGCCAGCACCCGCGGCACCCGCGCGGGTGTGTCCCACAGGGCCCGCAGCAGCCTGGCCTCGCGCAGCACGTCGTGGGCGCTGGGCGGCAGCGGCGGGCGGGGCGGGCGGCGCAGCACCATCTCCGCGCCCTCGCGCTCGAGCAGGTAGGTGACGTTCGAGTGGCCCTCCCCGATCGGCCGGGCCGCGATCTCCCCGGCGCCGATGCCCTCGGCGTCCAGGAACGCCCGCAGGGGCTCCATCACCAGCAGCGGCGGCCGGTCGTTGCGCTTCGCCTCCTCGTGGGTGGCGACGATGTCGTCGGGAGCGGTGGACGTGGCCATGGCTCTGGCCTGAACGCTATCCCACAGGCCGCGTGCCAGGAGGAGCCCGCGGGCGGCGCGCGAATCTCATCTCGACCGCAACCCATCGCCGGCGGCGGTGTCTTAACCGACCATGCCCATCAACAAGCTCATCCGCCGCCTCCTGCCGCCGGCCATCCGCCCCCTCCTGCCGGTGCTTGCCCTCGCGGGCGTGCTCGCGCTGCCCGGCGCCGCGCTGGCCTCCCACAGCGAGGCCGTGTACTTCGAGGGCTCCACCGATCTGCTCACCAGCGCCACCCGTCCGCATGCGATCGCCCAGCTGCGCTACCAGGGCGTGAAAGCGCTGCGGCTGGAGCTCCCCTGGTTCGAAGTGGCCCCCGGCCAGAAGAGCGCCACCAGGCCCTCCTTCGATGCCACCAATCCCGCCAGCTACGCCTGGGGAGAATACGACCCGCTGATCGACGAAGCCAACCGGCTGCACTGGAAGGTCCTGCTCACGCTCACCTCGCCCGCGCCTCGCTGGGCCACCTCCAACCGCCAGGCCCCCTACGTGACCAGACCCGACGACCGGGACTTCGAGGAATTCATGACCGCCGTGGCCCGCCACTACGCCGGGCGCGTGTCCCTCTTCTCGATCTGGAACGAGCCCAACCACCCGGCGTTCCTGCGCCCCCAGTTCAACTCCCACGGCCAGCCCGCCTCGCCGCGCATCTACCGAGGCCTCTACCAGGCGGGCTACGCGGGCCTGGTGGCCGGCGGCATCTCCCACCCCCAGGTGCTGATGGGCGAGACGGCCCCATTCGGCTATGACACCGTGAACGTCCGACGCGAACACGCCCGGGCGCTGCTGCACGACGTGGCGCCGCTGGCCTTTTTGCGAGGGGTGCTGTGCCTGAACGGCCGCTACGGAAAATCCAGCACCTGCGGCCCCCTGCGGACGGCGGGCTACGCCCACCACGCCTACACATTGCCGGCGGGCCCCTACTACAAGCCGCCGCAGGCCGACGACGTGACCATCGGCGCGCTCTCCCGTCTGAGCAAAGCGCTCGCCAAAGCCGCCGCCGCCCACGCCATCCCCGGCCATCTGCCGATCTACCTCACGGAGTTCGGCGTGCAGAGCGTGCCCAACCGCGAACTGGGCGTGTCGCTGGCCAAGCAGGCGCAGTTCGACGCGATCGACGAGCACATCGCCTGGAGCAACCCTCAGGTGGCGGCCTTCTCGCAGTACCTGCTCAAGGACGATCCCCTCGGGGGTCCCGCGGGCTCGAGCGTGAACGGCGGCTTCGTGGGCTTCCAGTCGGGCCTGGAGACGGTGGCCGGCAGGGTCAAGCCGCTCTACTACAGCTGGCCGCTGCCCCTCACGGTGACCAGGCGGGGCCACCGCTTCGCCCTCTGGGGCCTCGTGCGACCCACCCTTGGGCCCACCAGCGCCACGGTTCTCGTCAAGCGCAAGGGCAGCCGCGCCTACCGGACGCTGAAGACGGTACGCACCAACGCGCTCGGCTACTGGAGCCTCAGCTCCTCCGTGCAGGGGGTGGCCTGGCGGGTGCGCTGGAAGAGCCCCACGGGCACGAGGTACGAAGGCGCGCCCATCGCCGCCTACTGAGCGTGCGGGCCCCCGGCGCCCTCCTACGATGGAGGCGTGCCCGAGCTGCCCGAGGTGGAGATCACCGCGCGCCTGCTGAACGGCGCGCTCGCGGGCGCGGAGGTCGAGTCGGCGAGCGCTCCGGGCATCAACGCCCTGCGGACCTTCGACCCGCCGCTGTCGGCGCTCGAGGGGCAGAGCATCAGCCGTGTCGGGCGCCGGGGCAAGAACCTCGTGGTGGAGCTTTCGGGGGGGCTTACGCTGCTGATCCACCTGATGTCCGCCGGGCGGTTGCAGTTGTTCGACACCCGGGCGGGTCCCCGCGACCGCACCTCCAGGCTGCTGGTGCGCCTGCGCGACGGCCGCGAGCTGCGCCTGCGGGAGTTCGGCTCCAAGCAGGCCGCCTGGGTGAGGCTGCTGGCCGCGAAGGACCTCGACGGCGAGGAGGCGGTGGCGAAGCTCGGCCCCGAGGCCTGGCCCGACCCGGGGGATGGCGAGGAGCTGCGCAAGCTCCTGCATGCCCCCCGTCCGCTGCACACGCTCCTGCGCGACCAGCGCACGATCGCCGGCATCGGCCGCTCCTGGGCCGACGAGATCCTCTGGCGGGCGAGGCTCTCCCCCTACAAGCGCGGCTCCGAGCTCGACGCAGAGGAGGCCGGCCGCCTGCGGGAGGCGATCGTGGGGGTGCTCGGCGAGGCCATCGCCCACTACGAGCAGGCCATCTCCCTGCCCATCCCCGACAAGCTCCCGATGCCCCTGCGGGTGCACCGCCACGAGGGCAAGCCGTGCCCCCGCTGCTCAGAGCGGCTGCGGGCGGTGCACTTCGAGGACCACACCATCGCCTACTGCCCCGCCTGCCAGACCGCCGGGCGGGTGCTCAAGGACCGGCGGCTTTCGCGGCTGCTGAAGTAGGGGAAGGACCACCGCCCACGCGAGAGATCGACAACCGCCGTCCCCCCTTCCAGGTTCAGTCGGACTATGGGTAGGATGATTGGTATGAAGCTAAGTGTGAGCCTGCCCGACGCGGACGTGGAGTTCCTCGACGAGTACGCAAATGCCCACGGCTGCCCATCGCGCTCCGCGGCGGTCCACCAGGCGATCAGATCGCTGCGCGAGGACGAGCTGGGTGAGGCCTACGACGCCGCCTGGAAGCAGTGGGAGGACAGCGGAGAAGCGGAGATCTGGGACTCCGCGACGGGGGATGGCCTCTGATGCGCCGCGGAGAGCTGCGGATGGTCGACTTCGAGCCCATTCGCGGCACGGAGTCGAACAAGCTGCGGCCAGCGGTGATCGTGAGCAACGACGGCGCGAACGCGGCCGCCGCCAAGCTGGGGCGCGGCGTGCTCACCGTGATACCCGTCACCTCCAACGTGGAGCGCGTGTACCCGTTCCAGGTGTTGATCCCGGCCGAGGCCGCGGGGCTGACTCGGGACTCGAAGGCTCAGGCGGAGCAGGTGCGCTCCCTGGACGTCCAGCGGGTGGGCAGGTTGCTCGGGCAGCTCCCCTGCGAGTTGATGGCGTCCCTCGAAGCCTCTCTACGCCTGCATCTCGCTCTCTGAGCCGGCAACGCAGGGCGCGCCCGAGCAGCCACGGATAGCCCTTCTCAGCGGTTCGCGGCGGTGGCGGTCGCGAAACCCGGTGGGAAGCGCGTGGGAAGGCTTCGGGAATCCCAGCGGTCGCGGTCTCCCACGGGAGGCCCCTGTCTATGCCAGACGGGGGTCACTCGCGGCACGTCGCCCTCCGCGACGGATGCCATCAACCCGCCGGATGGCGTCATCTGCTGAATTTGCGTCCCGCCGTCCATGGTCCCCTCGGGGGCTCCCTCCGAAAATTTCCCTCTCCACGACCCTCTTTTCCCACGAAAGCGATACGTGCTTTGTGGGGTAACAAATCAGAACACATCGTGGTCGTCCTGTCAAGTCCCGGAGTGAATCGCCGCTCCCACAGCCAAAATGGGCCCACAAAGCGGTCGCGCGCGGGACCGATGAGACTCACCGGGGCCCGCCCACGCGCGAGTGACCCCCGTCTGGCATAGGCGCGGCACTCTCAGCGCGCCCCACCATCGCGACCATCCCAGCGACGCCTCGCCCGGCGCCGATGCGGGCCACGGCGCAGATTTCGAGCGGATGCTCGCCGACCTGCGCGCGCAGGTCGAGAACGCGGTGCGTGGGCATGAGGACTGGTTCGCGCGCCTGCGAGCAGGACTGGTGGCGTTCCTGGGCTTCATCGAGGATCACCCCCGGGCCGGAAGGATGCTCGTGCTGCGCCCCCAGCTACGCGACGGCGCCGCGGCGTTGCGCCGCGAGCAGCGGGTGCAGGCGGTGCTGACGGGCCTCCTCGACGACAGCGCACCGGCGGCAAGCTGCGACAGCACGCTCGAGCCGGAGCTGCTCGCGGAGCTCGTGGCCGCAGGTGTGATCTCGGTCGTGCGCACATGCCTGCTCGAAGGCGAGCAGGAGCGCGGGCGGCTCGTGGCGCTGGCTCCCGAGCTGACGGCCTTCGCGACCACGCCCTATCTCGGGCCGATCGCGAAAACGAGCGGCAGTGAACGACAGACGGTGAGACCAGCCCATCGGGCGGCCACAGCTCACCGGATCAGGACAAACCATCGAGATGGCAGAGAAGGAGAGTAACGAGACCAT
This sequence comes from Solirubrobacteraceae bacterium, assembly GCA_035501635.1. Taxonomy (GTDB): domain Bacteria; phylum Actinomycetota; class Thermoleophilia; order Solirubrobacterales; family Solirubrobacteraceae; genus Palsa-744. The sequence goes on from DATJVV010000269.1 coordinate 5,089, forward strand.
GAGGCATGTG
>DATJVV010000270.1:0-3245 GCA_035501635.1 Solirubrobacteraceae bacterium
TCACGAAGGGGTAGACGAACACGTACCTGCCGCGAAAGCCCCGGGGGACGGTGCGCTCGTCTTCGGAGTATTCCGAGCTCTTGCGCATGCCGAGCATCGAGTACGGGATGTCCGCCCACTTCATCAGGCCGCTCTGGGCGAGCACCACGTGGAACTCGTGGATGCGCTGCAGGTTCTCGGCTTCTGCGAGCAGCATCAGCTCGGCGTCCCCGCGGGTGCCCACGAGCGAGAAGGCCTGCAGCAGGTGGCCGTCGGCGAAGTCCTCGCAGGCGGCCATCATCTCCGCCTTGTGCTGGGAACGCTGCGCCGCGTCCAGGCGCCGCCAGGCGGGGTCGAGCTTGAGGAACGTGTACTTGACGAAGTGACGGGCGGCCACGAGCGGATTATCGCAGGGCTCAATGCGCGGCTGGGTGGCGGCCCACAAACGCCGTGCAGTCCTCCCAGGCCGCCGGCTCGGGACGGGCCGCGAGCTCCTCCGCGAGCCGCGTGAGAATGACACCGAACTCGCTGTGGTCGATCCCAACGAGGATCGCGCAGCCGGTGTGGTGGCGTCCTTCGCTCGCCCAGTCCCGCGCGATGCGAGCGAAGTCGCGCGCGTTGAAGGTGATCATGATGCGGTGTTCCTGCGCCGCGAGCGCGAGCAGACGCTCGTCCTCCCAGCCGTCGAGCGTTCGCTCTTCGTCGGCGGCTCTGACGTCGTGGCCACTGTTGCGCAGCGCTGTCGCGATACGGCGAGCCGAGACGTGGGCATCGAGGAACAGACGCATCCGCGCTCAGCGCGCGGCGAGCACGTCGATCGTCGGGTACTCCCGGTGGAGCTCCTCGAGCGATCGGCGGTTTTCGGCGATCGCGCTGTCGATCTCCTCGCGGAACTCTTCGTAGTAGGCGACCGCCACGTGCAGCTGCGTCTCGGTGAGGTCGCTCTCGGCGAGCAGGCGCTCGGGCGTGCCGAAGTCCCGCAGCGCATCGACGACCTCCCAGACGTCAAGCGCTGTTCCAATGATCCATGGTCGCCGATTCCAGTCGCTGCCGCGGAAGGCGATGCCCGGGAAGCGCCGGGCGCGCAACGCCTCGTCCGCAAGCGACTCCAGCACCGAGGCCTTGCTGCGCCGCGTCCGCTGTGCTTCGCTTGCGATCAGCGCATAGAGCGACGCGTCAAGCCGCAGGCTGAAGGGTGGAGATTTGGCGGCCACACGCTGGAGTGTAGCAATATGATACAGGCAACTACACTGTTGCCTGGCGGGCGCCGCCCACCTATGGCGGCGCATCCCCACAAGGAGTTAGACTCCGGGAGTGCGGGTCGCACTGGTCTCTCCGTACTCGTGGACGTATCCGGGCGGGGTAACGCGGCACATCGAGGCGCTCGGCTCCGAGCTGCGCGAGCAGGGTCACGACGCGCGCATCCTCGCCCCCTACGACCCCGACGACGCGCGCTCGCGAAGGCTGCACCGCGGCGCGCGCCCGCAGCAGCGGGAGACCCCGGAGGGCTTCGTGTCGCTGGGGCGCACCTTCGGACTGCCGGCCAACGGGGCGGTGTCGAACATCACGGGCACCCCCCACGCGGTGCAGGCGCTGCGCCGGGAGCTGGCGGCGGGGGGCTATGACGTGGTGCACCTGCACGAGCCGGTGGTGCCGGTGATCTGCTGGGACGCGCTGCTGAGCGCGGGTTCCCTGCCGCTGGTGGGCACCTTCCACACCTACTCGGAGAACCGGATCACCAACGGCATCGCGGCGGTGGCCCTGGGGGGGCGGCGACGGATGAACCGGCTGAAGGTGCGGATCGCCGTCTCGGAGGCGGCGGCGTGGACGGCCAGGCGCTTCTACGGCGGGCGCTACCGGATCGTGCCCAACGGGGTGCACACTCAGGCTGAGGTCGAGGGTGAGGCCCGCCCGGACGGCGGAGGCGATCCGCTGCGGATCCTGTTCGTGGGTCAGGCGGTGGAGCGCAAGGGCCTGCCGGTGCTGCTTGCGGCGTTCCAGGCGCTGCGCGAACAGGTGCCGGCGACGCTCACGCTCGTGGGGGCGAGCGCGCGGGAGGTGGCGCACATGACGCTCGAGGAGGATCGTGACGTGCGGGCGCTGGGGAAGGTCTCCGAGCAGCGCAAGCTGGCGGAGCTCGCGGCGGCGGACGTGCTGTGCGCGCCCTCGCTGGGCGGGGAGAGCTTCGGCATGGTGCTCACCGAGGGCCTGGCGGCGGGCACGCCGGTGCTGGCCTCGGACATCCCCGGCTACAGGGACGTGGTACGGGACGGCGTGGACGGGCAGCTGGTGCCCGCCGGGGACGCGCAGGCGCTGGGGGAGGCGCTGCGGGCGCTGGCGCTGGACCGGGCGCGGCGGGCGGCGATGGGCGCGGCGGCGCGGGAGCGGGCGGAGCGCTTCGCCTGGCCGCATGTGGCGCGGGAGGTGGTGGACTGCTACGAGCAGGCGCTCGCGGTGGGCGAGCCGGCCACGCGGGGGCGCCGAATCGCTGTGCGCCACGGCTTCGCGCCGGCGGACCTGAGGCCCATGGTGCCCGCCCAGCGGCTGCCCTCGCTGGCGCCCGCGCCGGTGCCCTCGGCCACGCCCGGAGGCAGGACGCGCACGCTGCGGCGGATCGGCCTGGCGGCGAGCTCCATGATCGGGCTCGCGCTGGCTGCATTGGCGCTGCAGCGGGTGGGGGTGACGCGGGTGGCGGCGTCGCTGGTGGCCTCCAGGCCCGGGCTGCTGGTGGCGGGCCTGGGGGCGATGTGCGCGGCGATGTTCGTCCGGGCGCTGGCGTGGCAGACGATCCTCGCGGCGGCGCCCACGTGGCGGCGGGCCAAACGGCGGGACGCGATGCAGGGGACGTTCATCGGGGTGCTGATGTCCTCGACGCTGCCCGCGCGCCTGGGGGAGCCCTCGCGGGCGCTGATCGTGGCGCGCAGATTGGGCCGGGCGCGGGATACGCTGCCGGTGGTGCTGGGCACGATGGTGTCCCAGACGCTGATGAACCTGCTGGCGCTCTTGATCCTCGCGGGGGTGACGCTCTCCAGCGTGAGCGTGCTCGACGGGCACGACAGGGGCCTGCTGCTGGTGGCGCTGGCGCCGCTGGCGGCGCTGCTGGCGGTGGCGCTGGCGCCGGTGCTGATCCCACCGGCGGCGGTGTCGCGCTGGCGGCGGCTGGAGGCGCTGCTGGCCTCCGCGCGCCGGGCGCTCGTGCGGCTGCGTGACGGCCTGCGCATCTTCCGCCGGCCGCGGCGGGCGGCCCTGGCGACGGCCACGCAGCT
>DATJVV010000271.1:0-3331 GCA_035501635.1 Solirubrobacteraceae bacterium
TGCTGAACGCCCGCTTCGACGCCCAGCGGGTGGCCTGCCTCGGCGGGCCCGCGCACGCCCAGGAGATGGTGAGCGCGGGAGCGGCGCTGGTGGCGGCCTCCCGGTCCGAGGAGCTGGCGGGGGCGCTCGCGCAGACGCTCACCCGGGCGGGGGTGGTGTGCGAGCGCTCCGACGATCCCGTGGGCGTGGAGCTGGCGGGGGCCGCCAAGAACGCGGCCGCGCTCGCGGCGGGCGCCACCGAGGCCCAGGGCCTGAACGCGGCGGGCGCCGCGGCGGGCCACATCTTCGCCGAGGTGTGGCGCCTGGCCGAGAGCCTCGGCGGGCGGCCGGAGTCGATGATCGGCCTGGCCGGCGCCGGCGACCTGGTGGCGACGGCGCTGGCGCCGGAGAGCCGCAACCGGCGCGCCGGCGAACTGCTCGCCGCCGGGGTGCCCGCCGGCGAGATCCCCGCGCGCATCGGCCAGGCGGTGGAGTCCCTGGAGTCGGTGCCCCTGCTGGGCCGCGCCCTGCAACGCGCGGGCGTGGAGGCGCCCGTGACTGTGGCCCTCGGCCGGCTCATCTCCGGCGAGCTGCCCCTCGCCGACTGGGTGGCGCTGGTGCGCGCGACCGTGCCCCCGCCGGCGCTGTGGCGGCGCCGCCCCAAGCCCGGCTTCTGGCGGCGCGCCTGGGGGCGCCTGCGCCCCGCAAGAGCTGAGCCCGGCGCCCGTGACGCCTGAGGCGGGCGCCCGCACCGCACCCGGCGGACGCCCGAAACACACTTCATCTTCAAGAGTCCGTATAACGATGGTAGCGACAACATGTGTCCGAACCGCAACCACGACACACCCGCGCGCATCTTGTCAATACCATCGTTAGACGCAGTCGATAAAAGGAATGTTCTTTCCCATGACCCGCTCAAAGGAAGAAGTGAACCCCGCCAAAGGCCTCGACCTCGACCCCGAGGTGTTCCTCGCCGCGCAGAAGCGCCGCGAAAGGGCGCTGGAGATGCAGGACCACATCAGGCCCGGCCGCACCACCCCGATCGCGATCCGCTTCGACCCCTTCACACTCACCCGCCTGAAGGCGCTGGCGGCGATGCGCAACATCGGCTACCAGACCCTGCTCAAGGAGTTCGTGGTGGAGCGCCTCTACGAGGAGGAGAAGCGGGCGGGCATCATCGAGTCATGAGGGTGGCCACCACCGCCTCGTAGACGCCGGCGCCATGGTGGTTCTCGGCCACGCGCACGTTGGCGTGGGCGTTCACCAGCTCCCGCATGGTGTCGTCCCGGGCCAGGGCGTTGGCCACCAGCCAGAACACGCTCACATGCTCCGCGCAGGCGAGGTCCTCGCGGGAGTCGCCGATCGCGAAGGTCTCCTCGCGGGCGTAGCCGCGGGCGCGGCGGTGGAAGGCCACGGCGGCGGCCTTGGAGGCGCGCGCGGGCAGCAGGTGGTACCCGCGCACGTGGGGCAGTGCCGCCAGTGCGGGCGAGCGGCGGCTCACCACGCCGTTGTCCACGAGCCGCAGGTTCTCGTGGCCGTGCTCGGCGAGCAGCAGGTCGGCCTCGCCCGCGTCCACGAGGCCGCGGAACAGGTAGGACACTTCCCGGCCCACGTGCCAGGGCTCGTGGTACTCCAGGCGTCCCTCGTAGCGCTCGAGCAGCAGCTCCACCGCTCCCGAGCGTCCGATCTGCTCGGCGATGGTGAGCTCCCCCGGCATCAGCTCGCCGGTGAGCCAGTGCTCCTCGCCGCCCATCGCGGTCCCCCCGGCGAGCACCACGCAGGAGCCGGACTCGAAGATGTAGGAGTCCTGGCCCAGCAACCGGGCGTCCTCGTGAACCTGTGCGCGCCGCCGGCCCGACATAAGCACCACCTCCACCTCCGCGCGCAGGCACGCCTGGATCGCCCGCACGCCGTCGAGGCTCACCCGGCCCTCGCCGTCGTGCAGCAGCGACGCCCCCCGCCCCAACAGGGTGCCGTCGAGGTCCAGGTACAGGCAGCGCACGTCCGTCAACCCGCGACGGCGCCGGCGAGGAGCTCCGCGTGGGGCGGGCGCTCGAGCACCCTCTCCCCCACCGCCAGCTCGCTGAGCCGGCCCTCCCGCTCGAGGCGCGCGGCGATGGTGGCGAGCACCGTCCGGGACATCCCCCCCAGGGCCTCCAGGGGCTGGTGGCGGTTGCGGTGCTCCTCCAGGTCCACCTGCGCCATGCCGCCAAGGCCCACCCGGCGCCACACGTCGATCACCATGCCGATCTCAACCCCGTAGCCGGTCACGAACGCCAGTTCCTCCAGCAGCTCTCGCCGCGCCGCCACCTCGCCCGCAAGCGGCTGGCGCAGGCAGGCGAGCTCCGGGTAGAAGAGCTCCAGCGCCGGCCTGGCCACCAGGTGGTTCACCCTTCCGCCCCCCTCCGCCAGCGACACGCCGCCCTGGCGAAAGGGCCGGCGGTAGAAGCCCTTCACGAACACGATCTCCTCGGGCTCGACCTCCCCCACCGCGCCAGCCTCCCCCAGCGCGCCGGCCTCCCCCAGCGCGCCCCGGGGACCCTCCGGCTCGCACAGCAGGGGGCCGAGCAGGCCGGTGGCGTAGTGCTCGGAGAAGGCCTCGGTGTCGCCGTCCAGGAAGCACACCACGTCCCCGCGCAGGCAGGGCAGGGCGCGCCACATCGCATCGCCCTTGCCCCTCACCGCGCCGAGCTCGCCGGCCAGCTCGCCCATCAGCTCGGCCTCCTGCAGCACGCGGGCGCCCGCCCGGCGGGCCATGGCGGCGGTGCCGTCGGGGGAGGCGGCGTCCACGACCACCACCTCGTCGATCGCCCGCCGCTCGCGCAGGCGCACCAGAGAGCTGACCACCTCGCCCACCGTGGCCGCGCATTCCCTGGCGGGCACGCACGCCGACACGGTCAGGCCTCGGCGAGCGCGGGCGGCGGCGAGCGCCTCGGGGGTGTAGCGGGAATGGTGGAAGGTGCGCCTTCGCGCCCACTCCTGGGCCGCCTGGGAGGGTGCCATGGCTCTACTATCGCAAGCCGTGGCCACCGAACAGTTCGCGGGCTCCCCACGCGCGCGCCGGGCGCCCCGGCGCGGGGTCAAGGAGCGGGCGCGGGAGCCCTGGACGGAGCTGCTGGACGAGGGCCTGCGGGAGGGGCGGCTCGTGCGGGAGTCACGCGAGGGCGCCCGGCCGGCCGAGCTCGTGGACCCGCCAGCGGGCCTTCATCCGGAGGCCCTGCGGGCGCTCGCGCGGGTGGGCATCGAGCGGCTCTACTCCCACCAGGCCCGGGCGCTTCAGGCGGCGAGCGAGGGCACCACGATCGTCACGAGCGGCACCGCGTCGGGCAAGTCGCTGTGCTTCAACCTGCCG
>DATJVV010000272.1:0-5833 GCA_035501635.1 Solirubrobacteraceae bacterium
CCACCGCCACCGAGCTCGAGCGCCTGCACCACCCCGCCATCTACACCGTGGGCTCCACCGCCATCGCCGAACCCGTCCTCACCCACCTCGCCCGCTACGGCCCCGTCAAGCGCGCCGAGGCCGCCCGCGCCGAAGACGCCACCGTCGCCGGCAACGCCGTCGCCGTCGCCCGCTTCAGCGACGCCTCCTTCGGCTGGGGCATCCGCGAACCCGGCCACGGCCTGGCCTTCGCCAGCGCCACCCGCCCCTTCGACGCACCCGCCGCCGCCATCCTCTCCGCCACCGGCGACTACGCCCCCCTGCTCCTCCTCGAAGACCCCACCATCCTGCCCGCCCCCCTCAGCGCCTACCTAGCCGACATCCAGCCCGCCGCCCCAAGCGCCGGCCCCGTCAAGGGCATCTACAATCACGGCTGGCTGATCGGCGACGAAACCGCCATCTCCGCCTCCGCCCAGGCACACATCGACGACCTCCTGGAGATCGCCCCCGAGGGCTCCACCTCCGCAACCCCCTCCAACCCCCCCACCAGCGAAGAATGAGCCAAGCCGAGAATCCCGTCCTGCTGCTCAAGGAGCACGCCCACGCCGTCACCGTCGAGGACGTCCGCAAGCTCATGGGCGCCTCCACCCCCCACTTCGCCCTCCAGCTGCGCAACCGCATCGCCCGCCTCATAGAGAACCTCCCCCCCGATCACCCCGCCCGCCTGGAAGGCCAGCGCGAGATCGCCCGTCTGCAGCGCCTGGGCTTCGAGGGCGAGACCCGCGGCGAGGCCGCCCACACCGGCGAGCCTCCCCTGCCCTCCCTCAGCGCCCGCTGACCCTCGCCGCCGGCTGATCCTCGGGGCCGGCTGGCCCCCTGTGCCGCTGACCCTCGCCGGCGGCCGATCCTCGGGGCCGGCTGGCCCTCAGCGCCGGCTGATCACCCGTGAGCGCGCCTCCAGGAACCGCGCCCGCCACAGCTTGAACAGCACCGCGAACAGCGCCACGTCGATCGCCAGCAGCCCCACGTTGAAGGCCCTCGGCGCCGTCGTGAACGCAGACACCAACAGCACCACCGCCGTGTCGAACACCAGCACCGGCAGCAGCGACAGCAGCGTCGCGTGCGAGCGGTAGCCAGCCCGGTGCTCTCGCAACGTCACCTCGAACGTCCCCAGCGCCACCGCCCCCAGCCCCGCGAACAGCGCCGGCCCCCCCGCGGCGATCCCTCCGCCCCCCGAGAGCCTTCGCAGGCCGATCACCGTGCCGATCGCCCCCACCAGGATCAACAGCTCCGACAGCGGCCAGGGATGCCACGGCGCCGGCGGGCGCTCCCCCACGGAGAGCGGGTCTCGAAATTCGTTGCCCGCGCGCGTGCGCGCGCGCGCGCGCGGGCCCCCGCTTTTTTCTCTTTTCTCCCCCGCCGTCGCCTGCGCCCCCACCGCCGAGCCCCCAGCCGTCTGCGCCGCCTGCCCCACCTCGCCCGCCGCCAGCGCCACGCTCGCCGCCGAGTCAGGCGCCGGCCGGCGCTTGCGAGACCGTCCCCGGCGGCCCTTGGGGCGAGAGTTTGCCATCGCACACCGATCGTATCGTCCGGCCCGCGCCCCCAGCCACGTCTTGGGCGGCGCCTATGCTGGCTTCGTGGCCACCCTCTCCGACGCCCACCCATCCGGCGGGACGGCTCTTCACGGGGCCGACTCTTCGCGCGGAATCCCCGGCAGCGAGCTGCCCGGCCCCTACGACGTGGGCGAATACGCGCTGGCGCTCCGCGGAAAGCTGCGCTCGTTCGCCCACGTGCAGCTCACCGGAGAGCTCGTGAACCTGCGCGAGTCCCGCGCCCGGGTGTACTTCGAGCTGCGCGACCCCCGCGGCGCGATCCCCTGCGCGGTGTGGCTGAAGGACTGGCAGGCCATCCGCGCGCGTGCCCGCGAGATGCCCGCCGAGGGCACCCAGGTGGTGGCGGCGGGCGGCTGTGACTTCTATCCCGGCAGCGCCACCTCCTCGCCCGGGTTCTCCTTCGCGGTGAGCGACCTGCGCGTGGCGGGCGAGGGCGACCTGCTCGCGCGCATCGAGCGCCTGCGCCGGCGCCTTCACGCCGAGGGCCTGCTGGAGCCCCAGAAGCGGCTGGCCCGCCCGCTGCTCCCACGTGCCATCGGCATCGTCACCGGCGAGGGCGGCAAGGCCCGCGAGGACATCCGCGCGGCCCTCGCCCGCCGGGGTTGGGCGGGACGCATCGTGTGGGCGTTCGCCCCCGTCCAGGACCGCCACGCGGCCCCGCTGATCGGCAGAGCCCTGCAGGATCTCGCGGCGGTGGGCGGGGTCGACGTGGCGATCGTGGCCCGCGGCGGCGGCTCCCTGGCGGACCTGCTGTGCTTCTGCGACGAGGCTCTCTGCCGCACCGTGGCCCTGCTGGCGCTGCCCGTGATCGCCTCGGTTGGCCATCACACCGACAGGACCCTCCTGGACGACGTGGCCGCCGTGAGCTGCTCCACCCCCACCCACGCCGCGGAGGTCGCCGTGGGCCTGCACTGCGGCCAGGCCCGCGCCGAGCTCGCCCGCACCGCCGCGCGCATGCACGCCCAGAGCCGCCGCGCGGTGATCGCTCGCGCCCGCTCCCTGGGCCTGCTCTCGCGCGCGCCCGCACGCCATCTCGAGCGCCAGCGCGCGCTCCTTCACCAGCGCCTGCGCGAGGTGCGCGCGGGATCGCGCCGGCGTCTGCGCGAGGAGCGTCGCCTCACGCGCACCAGAGCCCTGGTGGTGGAGCGCAAGGCCTCCTCCGCCATCGTGGACTGCCGCACGCGCCGCCCCCGCGAGCTCGAGCGCCTCGCGCTCGCCCTGGCCGCCCACGACCCCCAGCGCACGCTCGAGCGGGGCTATGCCCTGGTGCAGTCTCCGGAGGGCGAGCCCATCGCCAGCGCCGCCGCGGCCCGAGCGGCCGGCGAGGTAAAGCTGCGCTTCGCCGACGACACCTTGCCCGCGCGGATCGAGGAGCGATGAACGAGGCGCAAGGACCCGTGAGCAAGACCGCGCCCAGCTACGAGGCCGCCTCCGCGCGGGTGGAGGAGATCATCCGCCGCCTGGACTCCGGCGAGGCGAGCCTCGGCGAGACCCTCGAGCTGGTGAAGGAGGGCAAGGCCCTGATCGAGCACTGCGCCGGCGAGCTCGAGTCCGTGTCCGGCGCCCTGGAGGAGCTGCGCCTGGACGAGCTGGTGGCCCGCCTGGAGCGAGAGTCCGGCGGCGAAGCGGGCGGAGGCGTCACGAGCGCCGGCGCCGGCGGCGAGGGAGGCGGCGAGTGAGCACCTGGGAGCGCGTGGCGGACCTGCCCGTGAGCATCGAACGCTGCGACCTGGAGGGCCTCGTGCAGGAGGTCTCCAGCGAGTTCGAGCGCAAGAGCACCGTCATCTCCCTGCACGGCGCCCGCCACACGGGCCGGGGCGAGGACGTCACCTACGACGCCGTGGACCACGAGGTTCTCCAGCAGCACGGGCCGGTGGACGGGCTCGCGGGAGAGCACACCCTGGCCTCCTTCCGCGAGCGCCTGGCGCAGCTCGACCTGTTCCCCGAGGCCCCCCAGCGGGAGGTCTCCCGCCGCTACCGCACCTGGGCGTATGAGTCCGCGGCGCTGGACCTCGGCCTGCGCCAGGCGAACACCACCCTGCACGAGATCCTCGGCCGGGAATGCCGGCCGGTGCGCTTCGTGGTGTCCCTGCGCCTGGGCGAGCCCGCCTCCATCGAGCCCGTGCGCCGGCGCCTTCAGCTCTACCCCTGGCTGCGCTTCAAGCTCGACCCCACCGGCTCCTGGAGCGATGAGCTCATCGCCCAGCTGGTGGCCAGCGGCGCGGTGGACTCCGTGGACTTCAAGGCCTACTACACCGGCACCATCGTCGACCAGCCCCCCGACCCCCACCTCTACCGGCGCGTGGTGCAGGCGTTCCCCGACGCCTGGATCGAGGATCCCGCCCTCACCACCGACACCGAGCCGGTGCTCGCCGCCCACCGCGAGCGCTTCTCCTGGGACGCCCCCATCCACTCCATCGCGGACATCCAGGCCCTCAAGTACCCCCCGCGGATGGTCAACATCAAGCCCTCCCGCCTGGGCGGCGTGAGGAACCTGCTCGACGCCTTCGACCACTGCGCCGAGCACTCCATCGGCAACTACGGCGGCGGCCAGTTCGAGCTCGGGGTGGGCCGCGGCCACATCCAGTACCTCGCCTCCCTCTTTCACCCCGACGCCCCCAACGACGTGGCCCCCACCGGCTTCAACCTGCCCGAGCCCCCCTCCGGCCTGCCCGCCAGCCCCCTGCCGCCGGCACCCGACGAGCTCGGCTTTCGCTGGTTGGCCTGAGCCCGGCGCAACTTCCCTGCCGCGGCCCTGTTGGCAGTCCATAGCGGCTAAGGTCGGGGGCCGCTCACTCCCGGCGCGAAGGAGCCTTCCGTGAGAACCGCAGGCATCCACAGGCGATCCACACCGGCGTTGGCGGCGGCCCTGGCGCTGCTCTGTGCGCTCACGGGCCTGCTCGCGACGGTCCTCCCCCAGGACACCGCCCGCGGCGCCAGCGCCAACCCGGGCGGCGCGAGCGCGCCGGGCGCCGGGGACGGCTCCCAGGCGGGAGGCTCCGCCGCGGGCGGCTCGGCCAAGGGCACTCCCGCCAAGCAGCCCGCCGCCAAGCAGCCCGCGAGCACGAGCCTGCACGTGACCGCCGTGCGCATCATGAGCGTGAGGTGCGTGCCGGTGGCCAGATGCTCCGCCAACCCCCACCAGGTGACCGTGCGGGGCAGCCTGGCGATCGCGGGCCGGGGCCTGAGGAGCGGCCTCACGGTGGCCTTCCCGAGGACCCCCCGCGCGCGCATCGCCAGCAACTCCCCCGCCGCCCATCTGCGCGGCACCCCCGGGGGCCTGCAGGTGACGGTGCCCAGGAACGCCCACTCGGGGAACATCATGGTGCTGCTGGGCGGCGGCAGGCACACGAGCTCCTACGGGCCCATCACCCTCGTGAAGCACCCCCTGCACCCGCCCCCGCCCAAGGACCCGCCGCCCGCGCCCGTCGCGCCCGCGCCCGGCGGCTCCGCCTTCGAAGGCCAGGGCATGTGGATCTGGTACCTGAGCGCCTCCAGCGGGGGCACCGCGGCCGCCATCGCCGCCCAGGCCCACGCGGCGGACGTGAGCACTGTGTTCGTGAAGAGCTCCGACGGCTCCACCAACTACTGGAGCCAGTTCAGCCCCGAACTGGTCTCCCAGCTGCACGCCGCCGGCCTGAAGGTGTGCGCCTGGCAGTACGTCTACGGCTCAAACCCCGCCGGCGAGGCCGAACTGGGCGCGAAAGCCGCGGCCAGCGGCGCCGACTGCCTGGTGATCGACGCGGAGGCCCAGTACGAAGGCCGCTACGGCGCCGCCCAGACCTACATCTCAGACCTGCGCGCCAAGATCGGCCCCGCATACCCCCTCGGCCTGGCCTCCTTCCCCTACGTCTACTACCACACCGCCTTCCCCTACTCGGTGTTCCTGGGCCCCAACGGCGCCCAGTTCAACGCCCCCCAGATGTACTGGAAGGACATCGGCGACTCCGTGGACACCGTCTACGCCAACACCTACATCGCCAACCGCATCTACGCCCGCCCCATCTACCCCCTCGGCCAGACCTACAGCCATCCCTCGCCCGAAGAACTCCTGCGCTTCCGCGAGGAGGCCGTGGACTACGGCGCCACCGGCATCTCCTGGTGGGACTGGCAGGAAACCCCCGCCGCACAGTGGACCGCCCTCGCCGCCCCCCTCGCGCCCCTCACCAGCGTGGTGCCAAACCCCGGCTACAGCGAACTCTCACAGGGCGCCAAGGGCGACCCGGTGCTGTGGCTGCAGG
>DATJVV010000273.1:0-2444 GCA_035501635.1 Solirubrobacteraceae bacterium
TGCGTGTCCCGGATGTCGCGGGATTTCGATGAACGGTTCTGACGATCGCTTCGGAACCCCCACCCAACTTCCCCCAAATTGCGCTCTCGTCCGTGCCCGCCCGCCGGTTGAGCGCCTAGGATCGCCGCGTGGAGCTAGCCGAGTACCAGCGCCTGTCCCGGCGCACCGCCGAGTACCCCCGGGAGGCGTGGTTGGCCTATCCCGCCCTGGGTCTGGCGGGGGAGGCCGGCGAGGTGGCCGAGCACGCCAAGAAGGCGATCCGCGACGACGCCGGCCGGGTGAGCCCCGAGCGGCGGCTGGCCATGTCCAAGGAGCTCGGCGACGTGCTCTGGTACGTGGCCCAGCTGGCCAGCGAGCTCGAGCTCGATCTCGACCACATCGCCCAGGCCAACCTCGAGAAGCTCCTCTCCCGCCAGCGCCGCGGGGTGCTCTCGGGCAGCGGCGACAACAGGTAGGCCGCGCACGCCCCCCGCGCGTGCGCGCGCCCGCGCGCGCGGGCCCCCCATTTTCGACACCCACCAGACGCGTGGTACTCGATCTCAGGCCCGGGCCGCCACCGCGAAGCGCTGCCAGCGCGAGGCCAGCCGCGCGGGCACGAGCGCCCGCACGCGCACCCCCTCGGGCGTGTCCAGCCGCGCGAGCTCCCCCGCCACCTCGTGCAGCTCCGCCAGCGAGCCGCCGTTGGCGTAGGGCACGAGCAGCTCCAGCGGCGCCAGCGTGTGCGCCAGCTCGCGCTCGATGCGCGCCGCCAGCTCCTCGATGCCCGCGCCGGACTCGCCGCTCACGAGCACCGCCTCGGGATGGCGGGTGCGCAGATCCTCGCGCGCCCGCTCCCCGAGCAGGTCCACCTTGTTGAGCACCAGCACCCGCGGCTGGCTTTCGGGCACGCCGATCTCCGCGAGGGTCTCGTGCACGGACTCCATCATCGTCTGCATCTCCCGCTCGGGAGCGCTCGCGTCGATCACGTGCGCGAGCACGTCCGCCCGCCGGGTCTCCTCCAGCGTGGCCCCGAAGGCGTCCACCAACTGGTGGGGCAGCTTGCGAATGAAGCCCACGGTGTCGGACACCAGGTGGCGCCGGCCGCTGAGGCGAATCGTGCGCACCGTCGGGTCCAGCGTGTGAAAGAGCCGGTCGCGCACCTGCACCGAGGCCTCCTCGCCCGCGCCGTAGGCGCTCGTGAGCGCGTTCAGCAGCGTGGACTTGCCGGCGTTGGTGTAGCCCACCAGGGCGATCGCCGGCAGCGCCGCCCGCTCGCGCTCGGCCCGCATCACCGCCCGCGTGCCCTTGACGTGCTCCAAACGTCTGCGCAGCGCCGCGATGCGATCGCGCGCCAGCCGCCGGTCGGTCTCGATCTGGCTCTCCCCCGGCCCCCTCGTGCCGATGCCCCCGCCGAGGCGCTCGAGATGGCTCCACAGGCCCCGCATGCGCGCGAGGTTGTACTCCAGCTGGGCCAGCTCCACCTGCAGCTTGCCCTCCGCGCTGGCCGCGTGGTCGGCGAAGATGTCGAGGATGATCGCCGTGCGGTCCACCACCGCCAGCCCCAGCGCCTCTTCGAGGTTTCGCTCCTGCCGGGGGCTCAGCTCGTCATCGCACGCGATCAGGTTCGCGTCGCACGCTCCCGCCAGCTCCTTGGCCTCGCGCACCTTGCCCGGGCCGAGATAGCTGTTCGGGTGGGGGCTCTCGCGGCGCTGGATCAGCTCTCCCGCCACCGCCACACCCGCGGTGCGCAGCAGCTCCCCGAGCTCCGCCAGCTCCGAGTCCTCTGCCGTGGCCCCGATGCAGAGCGCCCGCTGGCGCGCCCGCTGGCCGAGCCCGTTGCCGCTCCTGTCCATTCCCTTTCAGGATAGGGGGTCGCGCATGCGCGACCCCCGGCAGGGCCGCATGCGGCCCTGCCCCGGAGCCGCACATGTGCGGCTCCGCCGGTGGGCGCATGCGCCCACCGGACTCCAGCGGCTCCTACCCGTCCAGGCTGCCCAGCCGCTCGATCGCCTCCAACAGGCGCTCGTCGGGGGTGGTCAGGGAGATGCGAAACCAACCCTCCCCCGCCGGCCCGTAGGCGGCCCCCGGCGAGAGCACCACGCCGGTGCGCTCGAGCACGTGCTCGCAGTAGGCCGCCGAGCTCGCGAAGCCCTCCGGCACGGGCGCCCACACGTAGATCGTGCTCCGCGGCGGCCTCACCTCCACGCCGATCTCCCGCAGCGCGTCGCAGACCTGGTCGCGGCGGCGCTTGTAGATCGTGTTCATCGACGCGACCTCCTCGTCGGCCTCCGGAGACAGGGCGGCCACCCCGGCGAGCTGAACGGCCTCGAACAGGCCGGAGTCGACGTTCGTCTTCAGGCGCCAGTACGTCTCCAGCGCCTCCGCGTTGCCGACCGCCACCGCACACCGCCAGCCGGTCATGTTGTAGCCCTTGGAGAGCGAGAACACCTCGATCCCGACGTCCT
>DATJVV010000274.1:0-3289 GCA_035501635.1 Solirubrobacteraceae bacterium
CCCGCCCGCGACGATCTCGAGCGGGCCACCGAGCTCACGCGCTCCTTTCGCGAGCAGCCCACCCCCGAGCTCGCCTACGAAGCCCAGCGCGGCCTGGCCTCCGCGATCTCCCCCAACGAAAGGCTCCAGTACCGGCTGCACCCATGGACGAGCTTTCTCGTGGTGCCTCTCTTCGCTCTGGCCAACGCTGGCATCCACCTCGACCATCGCCTGCTCGCCCATGCCCTGGAATCGCCCGTGACCATCGGCATCGTGCTCGCCTACTTGCTCGGCAAGCCCCTGGGCATCCTTGCCTCCTCCTGGATCGCCACCCGCTCGCGCTTCGGCGGCGAAGGCCGTCTCGTGGTCACCTGGCCCGGCCTCGCCGGCGCGGGGGCTGTGGCGGGCTGCGCCTTCACGGTCTCGCTGCTGATCGCCGGCCGGGCCTTCTCGGGCGAGCTGCTGCGGGAGGCCAAGCTCGGCATCCTCGCCGCCGCTCTCCTCGCGCCGCTGCTCGCCTGGATCGTCTTCCGGGCGATCCGCCTGCTACCCGCCGAGGTGCGCGCCCGCCAGCTCGGGCGCACCGCCGCCCAGCTGATCGACCTCGCGCAGGACGTCGATCCCGCCCGCGATCACATCCGCGGCGCCCCCCACGCGCCGGTGACGCTCGTCGAGTACGGCGACTTCCAGTGTCCCTACTGCGGCCGCGCCGAGCCGGTGATCCGCGAGCTGCTGGCCGACTGGGGCGATGAGCTGCGCTACGTCTTTCGCCACCTGCCTCTCTCCGACGTCCATCCCTGGGCCCAGCTCGCCGCCGAGGGCGCCGAGGCCGCCGGCGCCCAGGGGCGTTTCTGGGAGATGTATGACCTGTTGCTCGTCCACCAGGATCGCCTCTCGCCGATGGACCTGCACGAGTACGCCCGCCAGCTCGGCCTGGACGTGGAGCGCTTCGCCGACGAGCTCCGTCGCCGCGTCCATGCCCCCCGGATTCGCGCTGACGTGGCCAGCGCCGACGCCAGCGGCGTCTCGGGCACACCCTCCTTCTTCGTCAACGGCCGTCGTCACAGTGGCGTCTACGACGCCGGCACCCTTGGCGCGAAAGTGCGCGCGGCCCGTGCTCGTGCCCTCACGACCGCGCCCCAGCCGGAGCCGGCGAGCTCATGATGGCCAGAGGCACCGCCAGGCCGGCGGCACGCGAGAGCGTGGCGATGCGCCGCTCCGGCTGCACCGCCGCGCGGATCTCGCTCACCTTCCCCGCCATCCCGGCCACCGTGCTCTCGAGATCGTCCGCGATCACCGCGAGGCCCCAGAAGCGCGCCGGGCGCTCGGCGCCGCCGCTCTGTTCCATCGTGGCCACCGGCATCTGGATGACCTCGAGGATCTCGCCGCCGAGCCGAAAGAAGGCCTGACGGGGAGCCCCCGCCGGCGTGGGCTCCTCGCGGATGCGCCGGAGAGCGAGCCCGGCGCTCTGGAGTGCCCCGATCGTGCGGTCGAGCGCCGGGGATATCGCCACCACATGGTCGATCGCCGCCACCCCGTTGGGCTGTGCGCACGCCTTCGGGTCGCGCACAGGCTCTCGCGAGCGCGTCGTGAGCAGGCCGTCGAGCGCGGTGCTCGCGAGCTCCCGCAGCGACCAACCGGCGATGCCCCTACCGGGCGAGCGTCCGACGAAGCGCAGGTGCACGGCGCCGATCGCGCACACGTCGTCTTGCACCGCAAAGCCCAGCGCGATCCAGGGTGCGGGCTCGTCGGCGATCAGCAGCTCGTCAATCGTGACGGCGCTCATCGTCCCCGGACACCCCCCGGAGCGCCGTTGCTGGTTGGACGCTCCGCTCCACGGGCCGCCAGCCGGGCGAGCTCCCCCGCGCGTTGGGCGATCGCTCGCCAGTCTCCCTCGGCGCTGCTGATCTCGTCCACGAGCCACTCGGCGAGCTCCGCCGCTCGTGTCATCCGACTCTCCTTCATGCCACCATCCTCCAGTGATCGAACACATGTTCGCCGAGGATAGGCGCTTGTCGGCCATGGTCGGGGCCTCGGGGAGGGGTCTCACACGGCTGGCACAGCCTTCTCACGCTTATGTAACAGTTCGCAGGCGCACGGGCAGGGTCTTGAGCTGGTTCAGGAACACCGATTCCACCACCTTGGGCGGGCCCTCCATCGCCATCGCCGGGTAGCGCGCGAGGGTCTCCTCGAAGAGGATCCGCAGCTCCAGCCGGGCCAGTGCCGTGCCGAGGCAGAAGTGTCGGCCGCCCGCCCCGAAGGCCTGGTGCTCGGGATTTCGGCGCACGTCGAAGCGGTTGGGCTCCTCGTAGCGGGTCTCGTCGCGGTTGGAGGACACGTACCACATCACCACCTTCTCCCCCGCCTTGATCGGCTGGCCGTGCAGCTCGGTGTCGCGGGTGGCGGTGCGGCGGAAGTGGGCGAAGGCGGGGAACATCCGCAGGGACTCCTCCACCGCGGAGGGAATCAGGCTGGGATCCTCGAGCAGCAGCCGCAGCTGGTCGGGGTTCTCCATCAAAGCGCGCATGCCGCTGCAGTAGGTGGCCTTCGTCGAGTCGTTGCCGGCGGCCACCAGCAGGAAGAAGCCCATCACGATCTCGTGCTCCTCGAGCTTCTGGCCGTCCACTTCGGCGTGTACCAGCACGCTCGTGAGATCGTCGGTGGGGTTCTCCCGGCGCGCCGCGATCAGCTTGCCGCAGCGCTCGAAGATCTCCGCCACGCTCTTTTCGATGCCCGCCTCGATCGTGCCGTGGGGGTTCAGGTCGGGATCGCCGGCGGCGAGCGTGCCGTTCATCAGGCGCGCCCAGGCGGCGTCGTCCTCGGCCGGGATCCCCATGAAGCTGCCGATCACCCGCGAGACAACCGGCTGAGCCACGTCGTTCACCAGATCGCAGGTCTCGCGGCCCTCCAGGCGGTCCAGCGCCTCCACCACGATCGCCCGGATGGCGTTCTCGTGGGCGGCGATCCGCTTGGGCGTGAAGCCCGCCTGGAAGAGCGCCTTCACGCGGTCGTGCTTCGGCGGGTCCATGCCGATGAACATCGCCCGCGCGAGCTCGATCGGGAAGGCGATGCTGGCGGCCGTCACGCCACCCAGTTCCGAGGAGTAGGTCTGCCAGTCGCGGCTCACCGCGTGCACGTCATCGGCGGTGGTCACCGACCACAGGCCCGCCTCCTCGGGGAATTCCGTGATCGCCGGTGTCCAGTGCACGGGGCACTCGCCACGCATCCGCGCGAACAGCTCGTGCGGCACCCCCCGCTCCCAAACCTCGCGCTCCAGCAGGAGCGTGCTCTGCAGATCGCTGCCCACCGC
>DATJVV010000275.1:0-2417 GCA_035501635.1 Solirubrobacteraceae bacterium
GCGCGGCGCTGGCGAGCATCGACGTGATGGCCGCGCAGGCTCCCCGGGGCGAGCACCCCCACGTGGGGGCTCTCGACGTGGCCCCGATGGTGTACCTGCACGAGCGCGATCGCGGCGCCGCCTGCGCGGCCGCTCTCGTGCTCGCGGACCGCCTCGCGCATGAGCTCGCGCTGCCCGTGTTCCTCTACGGCGAGCTCAAGGGCGCCGGGGCGGGCGAGCGAGCCACCCGCGCCCACCTGCGCCGTGGCGGCGTGGCGGGCCTGCGGGCGCGCATGGCCGCCGGCGAGCTCACGCCCGACTTCGGCCCCTCCGCGCCCCATGCCAGCGCCGGCGCCGTGCTCGTTGCCGCCCGCCCGCCGCTGGTGGCCTTCAACGTGCTCCTCGCCCCTCCCGCCACCATCGCCGACGCCCGGCGCGTGGCCGCCCTGATCCGGGAGGGGGGCGCGCAGGGCATCCCGGGGCTGCGCGCCATCGCCGTGTCGCTCTCGGGCGGGCGCCCCCAGGTGTCCATGAATGTGGAGCGCCCCCTCCACACCCCTCTGGCGGAGGTGATGGCGGCCATCGCCCGTCAGGCTCCCATTGCCACCGCCGAGATCGTGGGGCTCGTTCCCGCCGGCGCCCTCGCGGGCTTTCCCGCGGAGATACCCATCGCGGGCTTTCACCCCGAACGCCAGGTGATCGAGCGGGTCCTGCGGCGCCCCGGGGTGAGGCCCTCGGCGGCGCTGTAGGCTAATAGCGCGATGGCACAAACCAAGCGCAGGCGCCAGACCAAGCACCGCGGCAACGCCGCCGGCGTGGTGGAGTCCCGCGGTCGCACCGGCCGCAAGCCCACCGCCGAGGAGAAGGCCGGCAAGCCCCGCGCGCGGAAGATCCCCCGCCAGGACCGTCCCCCCACCTGGCTCGGCGCCTTCTACCGCGCGATGGCCGCCGCCGTGCTGATGCTGCTCATATCCCTGCTGCTGATCAAGAAGCCCTCCCAGGCGATCGCCCTGTTCCCCATCGTGCTCATCATCTACGTGCCCATCAGCTACTACACCGACCAGTGGCTCTACCGCCGGCGCATGTGCGCCAAAGCCGCCCAGGGCGACAGGGCCTCCGCGCGATGAACCCGCCCGCGGCCGCCCCCAGCCTGGACGTCCGCACCTTCACCGTGGGCCCCGTGCGGGAGAACGCCCACATCGTCCGCCTCCCCGGCGCCGGCCAGGCTCTGCTGATCGACCCCGGCGAGGAGCCCCAGCGGCTGATCGCCGCCATCGAGGAGCTCGCCGTGAGCATCGAGGCGATCCTCATCACCCACTGCCACTTCGACCACATCGGCGCCGTCGCCCCCCTCGCCCGCGCCACCGGCGCCCCCGTGTACTGCCCCGAGATCGAGCGGCCCCTGCTGGCCGACATCATGCGCTTCGTGCCCTGGGAGGGCTTCGGCCCCTACGAGAGCTACGAGGCGGACCACACCCTCGCCGGCGGCGAGCGCCTGAGCCTCGCGGGCATGGACGTGGAGGTCCTCTTCACCCCCGGTCACAGCCCCGGCCACCTCACCTTCGCCATCGCCCCGGCCGGCGAGGACGCGCCGCGCGCGATCCCCGCGCTGCTCTCCGGCGACGTCCTCTTCCAGGGCTCCGTCGGCCGCGTCGACCTCCCCGGCGGCGACTGGGCAACCCTGGAGCGCTCCATCGGCCTGCTCCTGGAGCGCTTCCCCGCCGAGTCCCCCGTGCATCCCGGCCACATGGGTGCCACCACCCTCGCGCGCGAGCTCGCCACCAATCCGTTCCTCGCCGAGCTTCGCGCCGCCCGGCGGCCTGCCGCCCGCCAGCCCGTCAGTTGAGCGGCGCCCCCGCCAAGATCAAAGTCCCCCGCGGCACCTTCGACGTGCTCGGCGAGGACGCCTGCGCCCGCGCCGCCCTGGAGTCGCGGGCCCGCACGCTGCTCGAGGGCGCCGGCTACGAGCGCATCGAGACGCCCGCCTTCGAGGCCACCGAGCTGTTCGCCCGCGGAGTGGGCGCCTCCACGGACATCGTCCAGAAGGAGATGTACACGTTCACCGACGCCTCCCGGCGCTCCCTCACCCTGCGCCCCGAGGGCACCGCCCCGGTCTGCCGCGCCTACGTCGAGCACGGCATGCACAAGCGCCGCCAGCCGGTGAAGCTGTGGTACCTCTCGAGCTTCTTCCGCCACGAGCGCGCCCAGGCCGGCCGCTACCGCCAGTTCTGGCAGGTCGGCGCCGAGGCTCTCGGCTCGCAGGACCCCGCCGTGGACGCTGAGTCCATCATGCTGCTCGCCACCCTCCTCGCCGACCTGGGCGTCACGCCCGTGCGCCTGCGCCTCTCCAGCCTCGGCAGCCCCGCCGCCCGCGCCACCTATCGCGAGCAGCTCCAGAGCCACCTGCGCGAGCACGAGCACCGCCTCTCCGAGGACGT
>DATJVV010000276.1:0-3892 GCA_035501635.1 Solirubrobacteraceae bacterium
GAGTTCGGCGAGGAGGGCGACTGGGGCGTGGTCAACCCCCACTGGGGCACCGCCTTCCTCACCCCCGAGTGGGTGCTCACGAACCTCTGCCCAGAGTGGAGGGTCGTCGAGTTCGCCCCTGGGCGCAACCAGGAGAACCAGGACGTGTACGTGCTCCAGCGCGCCTGAGCTCGGCGCTCTCCGCGGACCGAGCGCGCCCCACCAGACCGTGGACGGCGCGAAACCGCGACTCGGGCCCCTGATGGCGGTTGGAGCAGAGGCGACGATTGCTAGCGTTCATTGACCTTGTCGAGCACCATCACAAGCGCGCCGGCCCCCGCGGCCGCCGCCGAGCCCACGGCCCGCACGGCCATCTCGATCGAGCGCGTCAGCAAGACGTTCCGCCTGCCCCACCGGCAGTACTCCACGCTCAAGGAGCGCGCGCTGCACCCGCTGCGCGGCAACGACTACGACGAGCTGCACGCCGTCCGGGACGTGAGCCTGGAGATCGCCGAAGGCGAGTTCTTCGGGATCGTGGGGCGCAACGGCAGCGGCAAGAGCACGCTGCTGAAGTGCATCGCGGGCATCTACGGCGTGGATACGGGCCGCATCTCGATCGCCGGGCGGCTCTCGCCGTTCATCGAGCTGGGAGTGGGCTTCAACATGGACCTCACGGCGCGCGACAACGTGATCATCAACGCGATCATGCTCGGCCTCAGCCGCCGCCGGGCGCGAGCTCGCTTCGACGAGGTGATCGCCTTCGCGGAGCTCGAGGAGTTCGTGGACCTCAAGCTCAAGAACTACTCCTCGGGGATGCTCGTGCGTCTCGCGTTCGCCACCTCGATCGAGGTGGACGCCGAGATTCTGCTGATCGACGAGGTGCTCGCCGTCGGCGACGCGGCCTTCCAGCAGAAGTGCTTCGAGGAGTTCTTCCGGCTCAAGCGCGAAGGCAAGACGATCGTGTTCGTCTCCCACGACATGTACTCGGTGGAGCGCTTCTGCGACCGGGCGATGCTGATGGAGCGCGGCCGCATGGTGCAACTCGGCGACCCCCACACGATCGGACGCGCCTACCACAAGCTCAACTTCGGCCAGCTGCCCCACCAGGCCCCCGCCGAGGACCGCGCCGCGAGCGCCACCACGATCGCCGACGCCTGGTTCGAGAAGGCCGGCGGCGAGCGGGTGACGAGCGCCGACCAGGAGGAGCCCCTGAGCATGTGCTTCGAGGCTCGCCTGGGCGAGGACCTGGCCGAGCCCGTGTTCGCGGCGACCCTGCGCACCGAGCTCGGCCACACGATCCTGGTGGCGCGCTCAGACCAGCACGGAGGCGCCAGCGGCTCCTTCAAAGCGGGCGAAAGCGTGGTGGCGAGGTTCGACCTGCCCAACTGGCTGACCCCGAGCCGCTACCTGATGACTCCCTCGCTGGCCCGTGAGGGAACCGGCGAGGACGCCGTCGCGCTGGTCGAGGACATGGCCTCGGTGATGGTCCACGGCACCGCCAGCGGCGGCATCCTCGAGCTGCCGATCGCCGTGAGGATCGAGCGCGCGTGAGCACCGGCCAGGGCATTCCCCTTCCCTCCCCGCGGCCCCTCCCCGCCGCTCACGGCGTGCACGGGCCCTCGGCGCTGGGCCACGACTTCCGGCGCTTCTGGTCGCTGACGTTCACGCTCGCGCGCACCGAGTTCAAGCTGCGCTTCTACGGCTCGGTGTTCGGGTACGTGTGGACGCTGATGCGCCCGCTGCTGCTGTTCGGCGTGCTGTGGGTGTTCTTCACCAAGGTCGGCCACGTCAACGACGGCAAGAAGCCGGGCGAAGAGTTCTACGGGGCGCAGCTGCTCGGCTCGATCGTGCTGTTCACGTTCTTCGCGGAAGCCACCGGAGGCGCGGTGCGCAGCGTCGTGGACCGCGAGAACCTGGTGCGAAAGATCCACTTCCCGCGCCTGGTGATCCCGCTCTCGGTGGTGCTGCTGGCGCTCTTCAACCTCGGCCTGAACCTCGTCGTGGTGGCCGTCTTCGCGATCGGCGCCGGCGTCGATCCG
This sequence comes from Solirubrobacteraceae bacterium, assembly GCA_035501635.1. Classification (GTDB taxonomy): domain Bacteria; phylum Actinomycetota; class Thermoleophilia; order Solirubrobacterales; family Solirubrobacteraceae; genus Palsa-744. The sequence continues at coordinate 2,019 of DATJVV010000276.1, forward strand.
ATGCTCAGCTGGCTGGAGCTGCCCCTGATCGTGCTCGCGCTGATCGTGTTCGCCACCGGCATGGCGATGCTGCTCTCGGCGCTGTTCGTGCACTTCCGCGACATCCAGCCGATCTGGGAAGTGGTCTCGCAGATCCTCTTCTACGCTTCGCCGGTGATCATCTCGATCCAGACCGTCAGCGCCAAACTGAGCCCGACCCTGCTTCACCTGTACATGCTCAACCCCCTCGCGGTCATCTTCCAGCAGTTCCGCCACGCGATGATCACCAACGCCACTCCGAGCGCCGGCGAGGTGCTCGGCAGCTGGAGCGCCCTCTTCGGCGCGCTCGCGATCGTGACCGCGATCCTGATCGTCGGCTTCACCGTGTTCAACCGGGCCGCCGCCCGTATCGCGGAGAACCTCTGATGGGGGCCACCGACGTGGAGCGCACCGCCCGCGAGATCGAGGCCGAGAACGAGCGCCTGCGCGCGCGCGTGGCCACGCTGGAGGCCGAGCTCGTGGAGGTGCAGGCCCGCGCGAACGCCGCCGTGGCGAGCTGGGAGGAGCGGGCCTACTGGCTCGATCGCTGGCACCTGGACCTGAACGCGCTGATGCGCCGGCCGGGCGCCACCCAGCTGCTGGGAGCGCTGCGCGCCGTGCGCTCGCTGGTATGGGCGCTCAAGCGCGCCAAGCGAGGGCTCAAGCGGCCGTGAGCGACATCTGCGCGGTGATCCCCGTCAAGGACGGGGAGCGCCATCTGGAGGAGCTGCTGGCGGCGCTCTGGCGCGAGGGGGTGGCGGAGATCCTCGTGATCGACTCCGGCTCGCGCGATCGCTCGCGGGAGATCGCCCGCGCGGCGGGCGTGGAGCTGCTTGAGATCGCGCCCGAGGAGTTCGGGCACGGACGCACCCGCAACCTCGGCGCGGAACGGACCTCCGGCGAGCTGATCTGCTTCCTCACCCAGGACGCCACGCCCCTGCCCGGCTGGCTTGCGGCCTACCGCGAGGCGCTCGCGCTGGAGGATCGGGTGGGCGCCGCCTACGGCCCGCACCTGCCCCGGGCGCACACCAGCCCGATGATCGCCCGCGAGCTCGGCGAGTTCTTCGCCTCCTTCTCCCCCGACGAGCGGCCGGTCGTTCAGCGGGCCGGCGACACGAGCTTCCTCTCCAACGTCAACGCCTGCTACCGACGGGCCTGCTGGGAGGAGGTGCGCTTTCGCGAGATCGCCTACGCCGAGGACCAGGCCTTCGGGTCGGACATGCTGCAGGCCGGCTGGGCCAAGGTCTACCACCCCGACGCCGGCGTGCTGCACGCCCACGACTACCGCGCCGTCGAGTTCATGCGCCGCTACTTCGACGAGTATAGGGGCCTGCGCGCGAGCACCGGGCACGTGGAGCCGCTCGAGCTCCTCGCCGGCTCCCGCCAGGTCGCGGGCGCGGTGGCCGCCGACCGGCGCTGGATGGCCGAGCGGGGGATCGCCGGCGCCGAGCTCACGCGCTGGACCACCCGCTCGCTCGTGCACCACGGCGGGCGCCGGGTCTTCGCGGCGCTGGGCTCCAGGGCCGAGCGCCTGCCAGCGCCGCTGCAGCGCAGGCTCTCGCTGGAGGGCCGCGACGGGGGGCCGGCCCGCAACGGCGCAAAGGCCCCCGGCGGCGCCCCGGCCCCCGGCGGCGCCCCAGCCCCCGGCGGCGCCCCGGCCGACGGCGCCGCCCAGGCCGAGATCCCCGAGCTGCCGGCCACCAAGCACATCATCAAGATGCTCTCCCAGGACGACTACGAGCCGGTGATCCGGGTGTGGCACGAGGGCCCGGCGCCGCTGAGCGAGCCCGTGCCGGGGATGTCCGAGCGCGAGCGCCTGCGCCTGGCGATGGTGATCCCGCCCTTCAGCCGCGGCA
>DATJVV010000277.1:0-2209 GCA_035501635.1 Solirubrobacteraceae bacterium
CTCGGGATGAATCGCGGCTTCGAGCAGGCCGTGGACGTCCTGCAGCTCGTCGAGGCGGCCGTGAAGCTCCGCCAGCCTTGGCGCGCTGAACCCCGACACCTGCGCCCTCACCCGCGGCAGTTGCCCGAGCGAGAGCTTCAGCGCCAGCAGATCGCGGGCGTTGGCCGTTTCGAGCGTGATCTTGCTGAGCAGCCGCTCCAGGTCCTGAATGCGCCCGAGCGTTTTGCGCAGTTCCTCGCGCGCGATGGCGTCGCGTTCCAGCTCGCCGGTCGCTGCCCAGCGCGCTTCGATCTCGGCGCGGTCGATCGAAGGCCGCAGCATCCAGTTCTTCAACTGCCGCGCTCCCAGCGGGGTGACGCACTCGTCGAGCGTCCACAGCAGCGTGGAGTCGCCTGCGCCGCCTCCGGGCGCCCGGCCGGCGGCGCCGGGGAAGATGGGCTCCACCAGTTCGAGGTTGCGGAGCGTGGCCGGGTCGAGGATCATCGCGTCCTGCTGCTCGAAGAAGCGCAGGGCGTCAAGGTGCGCGAGCGACCCGCGCTGCGTATCGCGCACGTAGTGCAGGATCGCGCCCGCCGCCGCCACCGCCAGCGGCCGGCCCTCCAGGCCGTACCCGGCGAGTGAGGCCACGCGAAAATGGTCGCGCAGGATGCGCCCGCCGTAGTCTTCGGTGAATACCCATTCGTCAAGCGGCGTTAGCGTGAGCCCGGGCAGGCCGAAAGCGGACTCGCGCGCGGCCGGACCGTTGACGGCGCTGGCCGGCGCGCCGACGGGAAGATCGGGGAAGCGGCCGTCTTCGCCGCTGCGTTGGGGCTGCCGGGGCTCCATCAAGAGCTCGCTTGGCGCGAGACGCGCCAGCTCTTCGTCCAGGCGGAGGCGCATGTCGGCGCCCGAGAACTCCGTGGCCCGGAAATCGCCGGTGGAGAGGTCCGCGAAGGCGAGGCCGGCGGCGTTGTGCCGCACCACCACCGCAGCCAGGTAGTTGTTGGCCCTGGGCTCGAGCACTTGCGAATCCACCGCCGTGCCGGGCGTGACCACCCGGGTGACCTCTCGCTTCACGAGCTTCTTCGCGACGCGAGGATCCTCCATCTGATCGCAGATGGCCACGCGATAACCCTTGCGAATGAGCCTCGCTATGTAGCCCTCGGCGGCGTGGTACGGCACGCCGCACATGGGAATGGGCTCGCCCTTTTCTTTGTTCCGTGAGGTCAGCGTGATTTGCAGCTCGCGAGCCGCGAGCACGGCGTCTTCAAAGAAAAGCTCGTAGAAGTCGCCCAGGCGGAAGAGCAGAAGCGCGTTCGGGTGCCGCGCCTTGATAGCGCTGTACTGGCGCATCAGGGGCGTGGAGAATTCGGTCATAGCGGCCCGGTGGAGATTATCGCGGGCGCGCTTCGGGTTTGTAAACCGGGGGCGGCGCCGGGCCTCGAGGCGAGGCCCGGCTCGGACTTACTTCTTGAGGGGCGTCGTGATGTACCAGTGGACCCCGAAGGGATCCGTCACCCACGACATGCGGACGCCGTACGGCTGGTTGGCAGGCGGCCGCACCACCGTGACGCCGGCCGCCAGGGCGCGCTCGTGCGTGCGGTCCACGTCGGGAACCGTGACGTAGAGCGCGCTCGGCATGGGCTGATAGGGGCCGTGCGCTTCGCCCAACTCGATCACGGCGTCGCCGATGCGCACCGTCGCGTGGCGGATTACACCGGCAGCGTCGGCGTACCGCGAGACTTCCTCCGCCGCCAAAACCTGCCGGAGGAAATCGATCATGGCCGCGGCGCCCCGAGGGTGGAGGGAGGGCGTGATGGTTCGCAGGCCTTCGGGTATGGAGCGGCCGGCGAGGGGCGTGGCGAGGTACCAGTGATTGCCGAAGGGGTCTTTCACGCTCGCCCCGCGCTCGCCGTAGTCCATGTCCATGGGCTCGTGAATCGAGGCCGAGCCGGCGTCGAGCGCCCGCCGGTAGACCGCGTCCACTTCGTCCACGTAGGTGTGAAGCGCCGCGGGCGTCTCAGGATACGTCATGCGGGGCGATCCGCCGACCATGAGCATGGAATTGCCGATGCGCACTTCGGCGTGCATGATGCCGCCCGAAGGGTCCGGCTCGAGAAAGGTCTGGGTGGCTCCGAAGACGTTCTTCAGGAACGCGAGCAACTCGCCGGCCTGATAGAGCGCCAGGTAGGGCGTCACGTCGGTGAAGGCGGAGGAGCCCGGCGCTTGC
>DATJVV010000278.1:0-3188 GCA_035501635.1 Solirubrobacteraceae bacterium
CCGAGCATGCTCCACAAGATAGTGTCGCCCTTTTGCGGTGGCGCCACCTGGGCGGGCCGTTGCATCGAGCCGCCCGTTCCCCCTGGCCGGTCAGTCGTGCCGTGCCCCGTCCATCCCCCGTCGGCGCCGGTCGGCTTGCGCACCCGCGCCCGGTGGGCGTAGGCTGTGGGCGCCTTGTCGCCGACATGGATCTGGATGCAGATCGCGATCGTCGTGTTCGTGCTGATCGGAATGATCATCGCGATCACGAAGCTCGCCTGACGACCCGAACGGGGGAAGCGATGTTCAAATCGATTGTGGTGGGAACCGACGGCTCGGACACCGCCGCCCAGGCCGTCCGCCAGGCCGTCGAGCTCGCGCGCGGCGTGGGCGCGAGCCTCGAGCTCGTCAGCGCCTACGAGCCCGTTCCCGCCGGGCGCCTGCGCGCCGAGCGCCGCGACGCGCCCGAGGACATGCAGTGGGCCATCAACCCCCGCGAGGACGTCGACGTGACCCTCGAGCAGGCCGCCGAGATCGCCCGCGAGGCCGGCGTGCCGGTGGAGACCTTCGCTCGTCAGGGCGATCCCGCCGACGCCATCCTCGACGTCGCCGAGGAGCGCGACGCCGACCTCATCGTGGTGGGCAACAAGGGCATGACCGGCGCCAAGCGCTTCCTGCTGGGCTCCGTGCCCAACAAGGTCTCACACCACGCCCCCTGCTCGGTCCTCATCATCAGGACCACCTGAGCCCGCCCCTGCCGGAGCTCGCCCGCGGGCGCCCGCCCCGGTGGGCCCTCGCGTCCGCCGCGCGCCCGCCCGCGCCAGCGCCGCCGCCCGCTCGGGCTCCAGCGTCGCGCTCAGGCCAGCGATCTGAGGGCGCAGCGTGAAGGGCAGCACCCGCCACACGAGCTCCGCCCGCCTGCCCACCGGCACCACCGCGTCGGTGGTCCGCATCTGCGTCTCCATCTCCAGCGCCCGGATCGCCGCCAGCGGCCGCAGGCCCGCGATCGCCCGCACCGGAACCCCCCCGCCCTCGCCGACCGCGCCGGCGCCGCTCCCGCCCGTCGCGTCCCTCGCGAGCGCGCCATCCGTCACGAGCGCCACGTCGATCCCCCATCCCGCCAGGCCCGCCAGCCAGCGCCGTGCTCGCTCCGCCTCGCCGGCGTCCGCGAGCGCCACCACCTTCACCGCCCCCGCCGGCCGGCGTTCGAAGTGCGCCGCCCGCTCTCCGCCCGTCGTCGTGCGCGCCTTCGGCGCCTGTCCGCGCCGCGCCAGCGCCAGCGCCCACACCAGGCCGTCCGAGCTCGCGTCCAGTGTCAGCTTGAGCATGCCCCGCCAGCCATCCCGCCAGCCACCGTCCACGAACGTGCGGTACAGGAGCTTCGCCGCCGGCCGCAGCACGATGCCGATCGCCGCGGCCCGCGCCGAGGGCGCCTCCACGTGCCGGCTCTCCAGCCGCGCGTAGCTCCAGGTGTCCGCCAGCGCCTCTCCCAGCGTTCCCGCGAGCTCGTGCTCCAGATCCCCCTCCAGCACCGCCGGGCGCTCGCGCGGTTCGATCCCCTCGTGCACCTCCCGCGCGTCCTCGTGCCGATAGGCATCCCGTCGGAACAGCCGCGAGCGGTAGGCCGGGTACTTCGCCGAGGGTCCCAGCAGGCCCCCGAGGAAGCGGTTTCGCAACGGGCACACCGCGATCGCCACCCCCTCGGGAGGGTCCGCCACCAGCGCCCGCATGCTCGCTCCCAGTCGCGGCGAGACCCGCTCGTCGGCATCGATCTCCAGCGCCCACTCGCCGCTGGCCGTCTCCAGCGCCAAGTTTCGCTGGCGTGCGTACCCCGGCCACGGGTTCTCGATCACCTTCGCTCCCGCCGCCCGCGCGATCGCGACCGTCGCATCTCGCGAGCCGCCGTCCACCACCACGATCTCGTCGCAGAAGGCCACGCTCGCCAGCGCCGCCGGAAGGCGCTCCTGCTCGTCCTGGACGATCAGGCAGGCCGAGATCCTCGCTCCGGGCACCCCCCGGATAGTATGACCACGCGTGCCCCGCGGTCGGATCGTTTCAATCCAAACGACCAACGAGCGCGGCGGCGCCGAGTACGCGAACGTGGACCTGCTCGATGCGCTCGCCGCCCGCGGTCACGACCTCGTGCTGCTCACCAACGTCCCCGACCTGGCCGACGGCACCCGGGTGCCGGTGCGCGCGATCGACCTCGGTCCCAAGCTCGCCCGCCGCACCTCCGTGCGCGTGGCGCTCTCCGCCCCCCGCACGCTCCACACGCTGATCGCCGCTCTGCGCGCGCAGGCCCCCGTGCACGCCCTGTTCCTGCACTTCAAGAAGGAGCAGATGCTCTGCTCGCTGCTGCCCCGCCGCCTCACCGGGCGCATCGTGTGGGCCGAGTGGGGCCCGGTGCCGCCCGCAATGCGCCGCGGCCCCGCCCGCCTGCTCTACGCCCTCGCCGCCCGCCGCGCCGCCGCGATCCTCGCGATCTCCGCCGGCACCCGCCAGACCGTCATCGACACCGGCGTGGACCCCGCCAGGGTGCAGGTGGTGCCCAACCTCGTGGACGTCGACGCCGTAAGCCCCGATCCGCAGGCCCGCGCGCGTCTGCGCGAGCAGTGGGGAGCGGGGGAGAACACCCTCGTAATTGGCTGCATCTCCCGCTTTCAGCGCCGCAAGCGCAACGACGTCCCCATCGACGCCATGGCCCACGTGGAGGGCGACGTGCTGCTGGTGCTCGCCGGCGAGGGCGAGGAGGAGGCCGCCCTGCGCGAGCGCGCCGCCCCCCACGGCCAGCGCGTGCGCTTTGCCCCCAACGTCCGCGGCCACGTCGAGGAGTTCCTCTCGGCCTGCGACGTGCTCGTGTTCGCCCCCAGCCCCACCGAGGGCGAGCCGCGCGTGATCGTGATGGCCCAGCTCGTGGGCGTGCCCGTGATCGCCACCGACCCCGAGGGCGCCGCCGGGCTGATCCCCGAGGGCGCCGGCACGATCGTCTCACCCTCCCACGACCCCCGCGCCCTCGCGCATGTCCTGGCCGCCTACCGCGACGACCGCCCACGCCGCCGCCGCGAGGGCGAGCTCGCCCGCAGCGCCACCCTGAGAAGCCACGCGCCCGAGGCCACTCTGCGCAAGGTCGAGCTGGCGCTGGACGTGCCCGTGGGGCGCACGCCGAACGTTCCCTGAGTCGCGCGAATTCCGCGCGGGCCCGCGACGCC
>DATJVV010000279.1:0-2220 GCA_035501635.1 Solirubrobacteraceae bacterium
GCCAGCGAGCGGGCGGGCGCGGTGGGCGCGGCGCTGCTGGCCATGATCGCGCTGGCCTTCGCTGCCGTGGCCGTGGACGTGGACCTCAGCCCGCGCCTGCAGCGCGGCAACTGGCGCGGAGTGGCCCGTGCGCTCGCCCACCCGGCGCCGGCTCCGGCACGGGCGATCGTCACCGTGGAGCTCGGCTCGGCGCCGCTGGAGTACTACCTGGCGCCGCTGCGGGTACTACCGCCGCGAGCGGCCGTGACGGTGAGCGAGATCGACGAGACCGGATACGCCCCCCTGCGCGCCTCCGCGGGCCGCCCGCCCGCGCCGGGCTTTCGCCTGCTGGCGCGCGGCGACGTGGACGGCCTGATCGTCTACCGCTTCCAGGCGGCAACGCCGCTGAGGGTGAGCGAGGCGCAGCTGCGCCGCCACTCGATCACCCTCACCCGCTCCGAGGTGCTCGTTCGCTAGTTTTCCGCCCATGCCCGCTTCGACCGTACAGGCACCGAGCGATGCTCGGGTGGCGTTGCAGAGGGCGGTCGAGCACCTGCTGGGCCTGCAGAGCGCTGAGGGCTGGTGGCAGGGGGAGCTGCAGACGAACGTGACGATGGACGCCGAGGACATGCTCCTGCGGGAGTTCCTCGGAATCCGGCGCGCGGAGGAGAGCGAGCGCTCGGCCGCGTGGATCCGCTCGCAGCAGCGCGAGGACGGCAGCTGGGCGAACTTTCACGGCGGGCCGGGCGAGCTGTCCACGACGATCGAGGCCTACTGGGCGCTGCGCCTGGCCGGCGACGGAACCGAGCGGGCGCATATGCGCAGGGCGGCGGAGTTCGTGCGCGAGCACGGCGGCATCGAGCGGGCGCGGGTGTTCACGCACGTGTGGCTGGCGCTGTTCGGGCTGTGGTCCTGGGAGCAGGTGCCGGCGCTGCCGCCGGAGATCGTGCTGCTGCCGCGCTGGGCGCCGCTGAACATCTACGACTTCGCCTGCTGGGCGCGCCAGACGATCGTGGCGCTGGCGCTCGTGAAAGCCCACCGGCCCGTGCGCCCGCTGGAGTTCTCCCTGGAGGAGCTCCACGTGCGGGAGGGCGCCGGCACGGGTGGTGCCGGCAGGGGCGCACGCGTGAGCGCCGGGGCGCCGGCGGTGAGCTGGCGCTCCTGGCGGGGGCGGCTGCTGGGGATGCTTGACCGGCTGCTGCGGGCCTACGAGCGCCGGCCGCTGGCGCCGCTGCGGCGCCTGGCGCTCGGGCGGGCGGAGCGCTGGGTGGTGCGCCGCCAGGAGGCGGACGGCTCCTGGGGAGGCATCCAGCCGCCGTGGGTGTACTCGCTGATGGCGCTTCACCTCGGCGGCTACCAGCTCGAGCATCCGGTGATGCGCCGGGGCCTGGAGGGGCTGGATCGCTTCATGGTCGAGGACGGCGGCGATCGTCCCGGCTCGCGCCCACCCGGCGCCCCCGCGGGGCCCAGCCGGCGCCTGGAAGCGTGCCAGTCGCCGGTGTGGGACACGGCGCTCGCGGTGGTGGCGCTGGCGGACGCCGGCGTGAGCGGCGACGATCCCGCGCTGGTGCGCGCCGCCGAGTGGCTGCTCGGCGAGGAGGTGAGGGAGATCGGCGACTGGGCGGTGGCGCGGCGCTGGCTGCCGGTGGGGGGCTGGGCGTTCGAGTTCGCCAACGTGAACTACCCCGACGTGGACGACACCGCCGAGGTGGCGCTCGCGCTGGGACGGGTGCGCGGCGAGGAGAGCCTGATGCGCGGGATCGACGCGGCGCTGGCGCGGGCGGCGCGGTGGGTGGCGGGCATGCAGAGCCGCGGCGGCGGCTGGGGGGCCTTCGACGCCGACAACACCCGTGCGCTGGTGCGGGAGCTGCCGTTCCTGGACTTCGGCGAGGTGATCGACGAGCCGAGCGCGGACGTGACGGCGCACGCGCTGGAGATGCTCGCGGCGCTGGGACGGCTGGACACGCCGGCGGCGCGGGGCGGCACGCGCTGGCTGCTGGGCGAGCAGGAGGCCGACGGCTCGTGGTTCGGGCGCTGGGGCGTCAACCACCTCTACGGCACCGGCGCGGCGGTGCCGGCGCTGATCGCCGCCGGGGTATCGCCCGCGGAGGGTTGCATCCGCCGGGCCGTGGGGTGGCTGGTGGAGCACCAGAACGAGGACGGCGGCTGGGGGGAGGACCCGCGCTCATACGACGATCCCGCCTGGGTGGGGCGCGGCGAGAGCACCGCCTCGCAGACCGC
>DATJVV010000280.1:0-4708 GCA_035501635.1 Solirubrobacteraceae bacterium
CTCCTCGAGCACCACGTCCGCCCCGGCGCACAGCCGCTCGCGCTCGCCCGCGGCGAGGCGGACGTCCACCGGCACGGCCACCGCGCCCAGCAGCATGCAGGCGTGCAGGGCCACGGCGAACGGCAGGCCCCCGGGCAGCACGATCGCCACGCGGGCCCCCCTCTCCGCGCCCCGCGCCGCCAGCTCGCATGCACCCGCCCGCGCCGCATCGTGCAGCTCGGCGTAGGAGAGGCTCCCCCGCGGGGTCTCGATCGCCGGCCAGCGCGCACGCAGCCTCGCCGCCCTCGGGAGCCATGCCTCGACGTGCATCGCCCCCCAGGCTATCCGCCGCGGGGGCCCGCCGTCCGGCGACCCGGCGGTTTGCGGATAGCCTTCACGACCATGAACCTCACGTGGACGCCGATCGGCGAGTACCAGGACATCCGCTACGAGAAGTCCGGCCCCCCGGCGCCCGGCGTCGCGAAGATCACGATCGCCCGTCCGGAGGTGCGAAACGCCTTCCGGCCCCAGACGATCGTGGAGATCTCCAGGGCTTTGGAGGACGCCCGCGAGGACACGGAGGTGGGAGTGGTGGTGCTCACCGGCGAGGGCGAGCTCGCGTTCTGCTCCGGCGGGGACCAGCGGGTGCGGGGCGACTCGGGCTATCTCGCCGAGGACAGCGCCGGCCGTGCCGGCGTGGGGCGCTTTCACGTCACCGACCTGCACGTCCAGATCCGTCGCCTGCCCAAGCCGGTGGTGGCGATGGTGGCCGGCTACGCGATCGGCGGCGGCCACGTGCTGCACCTGGTGTGCGACCTCACGATCGCCGCCGAGAACGCCCGCTTCGGACAGGTGGGCCCCAGGGTGGGCTCCTTCGACGGCGGCTTCGGCGCCGGCCTGCTGGCCAACCTGGTGGGTCCCAAGAAGGCCAAGGAGATCTGGTTCCTGTGCCGCCAGTACTCGGCTCGCGAGGCTCTCGCGATGGGCCTCGTCAACACCGTGGTGCCGTTGGAGCGCCTGGAGGAGGAGACCGTCTCCTGGTGCTCTGAGATGCTCGCCCTCTCCCCCTTCGCGCTGCGTCTGCTGAAGGCCAGCTTCAACGCCGCCGAGGACGGCCTCAGCGGCATCCAGCAGCTGGCCCACGACGCGAACCTGCTGTTCTACGGCAACGAAGAGGCCCAGGAGGGCCGCGACGCCTACCGCGAGAAGCGCAGGCCGGACTTCGCAAGGTTCCCGCGACGCCCGTGAGCGCATCGGCTCGTCCATGACCACCGTCGCCCCCACCGGCTCGAGCGCGATCGCCCTGCCCGGCGCCGACGGCCGCCCCAGCAGCGTGCGCATCTGGGTCATGGCCGCCCGGCTGCGCACCCTGCCCGCGGCCATCGCCCCGGTGCTGGTCGGCACCTCCCTGGCCCTCGGCGCCGGGCACCTCCATCCCCTCGCCTTCCTCGCGGCGCTGCTCGGCGCGATCTTCATCCAGGTGGGCACCAACCTCTCAAACGACTACTCCGACGCCCGCCGCGGCGCGGACACCGAGGAGCGCCTCGGTCCCGTGCGGGTCACCGCCGGCGGTCTGGCGCCGCCGCGCCAGGTGCTCACCGCCACCTACGTCTCCTTCGGCCTGGCGATCCTCTGCGGCGCCTATCTGGTCGCGGTGGCGGGCTGGGAGCTGATCGCGGTGGGCGCCGCCTCGATCCTCGCGGGCGTCCTCTACACCGGCGGCCCCCGCCCCTACGGCTACGAGGGGCTCGGCGAGGTGTTCGTGTTCCTGTTCTTCGGCGTGGTGGCCGTGGTGGGCTCCTACTTCGTGCAGGTTCAGCAGCTGCCCTGGCAGGCCTTCGGCTGCGCGGTGCCCGTGGGCCTGCTGGCGAGCGCGATCCTGGTCGTCAACAACGTGCGCGACATCGACACCGACCGGCGCGCCGGCAAGCGCACGCTCGCGGTGAGGCTCGGCCGCGCCCGCACGCGCGACCTCTACACGGCGATGCTCGCCACCGCGTTCCTGAGCGCGCCCGTGCTGTGGCTGCTCGGCATGTACCCGTGGCTGTTGCTCTGCTGGCTGTCCACCCCGCTGGCGATCGCCCTCGTGCGTGTGGTGCGCACCCGCCTGGACGGCCCCTCGCTGAACGGCGCCCTCGCCAGGACGGGAGCCCTGCAACTGCTGTTCTGCCTGCTGCTTTCCGCGGGGATCCTCGCGGGCGGCGGGATCGGCGGGTGAGCGGCACGCCCGCCCTGAGCATCGCCGTGTACGAGCGCACCCTGCGGCTGCGCGAGCCCCTGCAGAGTGCGCACGGAGAGAGCGCCACGCGCGAGATCCTGCAGGTGACCCTTGCCGACGAGGAGGGGCTCACGGGCATGGGCGAAGCCGCGCCGCTGCCAAGCTATGACGGCGTGAGCGTCGAGCGCGTGCGCCAGGCGCTCGAGCGCTACCGCCCGGCGCTGGCGAGCACCGACACCCGTAACGGCGCTCAGATCATCGAAGCCTGCCGGGTCCGCGACGACCTGCCCCAGGCGCTCGCGGCGATCGAGATGGCGCTGTGGGATCGCGCGGGCCGGCGCGCGTGCAGGCCGGTGGCGGAGCTGCTCGTCGAGGAGCCCGCGCGCACGGTGCAGGTGAACGCAACGATCGCCGTCACCGACCGAGATCGCGCCGCCGCCCGCGCACGTGAGGCGATCCGCGCGGGCTTTCGCTGCGTCAAGCTCAAGGTTGGCGTCGGCGACGACGCGGCCCGCGTGGCCGCCGTGCGCGCGGCCATCGGTCCCCGGGCGATGCTGCGCCTCGACGCCAACGGGGCGTGGACGGTTGAGCAGGCGGTGCGCACGATCGAGCAGCTGGCTCCCGCCGACCTCGAGCTGGTCGAGGAGCCCACCCACGGCCTGCACGCCGTGCGCGAGGTGCGCGAGCGCGTGAGCACGCGCATCGCCATCGACGAGACCGCCGCCGAGCCCGGCGCCCTCGGCGCAGGCGTGGCCGACGCCGTGTGCCTGAAGATCGGCCGCTGCGGTGGCATCTCAGCGCTGCTCGCCGCCGCCGCCCTCGTGCGCGCCTCGGGCGCGGAGGTCTATCTTGCCTCGACCTTCGACGGCCCCCTGGGCGTGGCCGCCGCGCTGCACGCAGCCGCCGCCCTGGCAGCTCGCGGGCCGCTGCCGCCGTGCGGTCTTGCCACGCTGTCGATGTTCGAGGGCTGCGAGGAGGTGCTGCCCGTGAAGGCCGGGAGCATTGCGCTGCCCACCGGTCCGGGGCTAGGGGTGCCCGAGCAGGCCGCCGGCTAGACGGGCTCGCTGCCGGTTCTGAGATCGCCCAACGCCAGCGGCGCATCCGCCGGGGGCTCTCCCGCAAGGCTCGCATCCTCGCGTGGAACGTCGCCAGCCGGTGCCGGCGGTGCGCCCGCGAGTAGGGATCCCACACTCTCGGCCGGGGCCGGCGTGCCGAGGGCCTCACCCTGGGCGATGCTCGCGCCGATGGCCCGCAGCGCCTCCAGCTGCTCGAGCGTGGCGATGCCCCGCACGATCACCGGCAGGCCCAGCTCGCGCCCCGTGAGCAGTGTCGTCTCCAGCAGCCAGCGGCGGTATTCGTCGGTCTCGCTGGCCGCCACCGAGCGGCGGTCCACCTTCAGAAAGTCCAGCGGCATCTCCGCCAGGTCGATGTGTGAGGCATAGCGGCTGCCGAAGTCGTCGAGCGCGATGCGCACGCCCAAGCGGTCCAGCTCGTGCAGGCGTGCGGCGCCCGGGGCGAGCTCGCCCATCGCCGTGATCTCCGAGATGTCGAGCGTGAGCAGGGACGCCTCCAGGCCGGACTGCTGCAGCGCGCGGCGCACGTCGGTGAGGAACCCATCCCGGTTGAGCTGCTCGGAGGCCACCCGCACCGAGACCCCCACGGGCCGGGCTGCCTGCCCGCCGGCGACTCGGGCGACGTTCCATGCCGCCGCGTCCGTGCACGCCCGCTCGAGCTGCCAGCGTCCGAGCGGCACGATCAGGCCGGATTCGCGCGCAAGAGCCATGAAGTCAGGCGGCTCCAGCACCCCGCGCTCGGGGTGGCGCCAGCGAATCTGGGCCTGCAGGCCGATCACACCGCGGTCCCGAAGGTCGCAGATCGGCTCATACAGCAGGAACAGCTGGCGGTCTTCCAGCGCCGCGTTGAGCTCGCCCTCCAACAGCTCGTGACCCTCCGCGGTGGTTCGGGTGTTCGCGTTGAAGAGCTTGTAGCGGTTCTTGCCCGCGGCCCGCGCCGCGCTCTGGGCGTCGTCCAGCAGCCGCGCCGGGGTCTCGTAGCGGCCGAAGGCGATGCCCACCCGGGCGCTCAACACGAAGCTCGGACCGAAGCCCTCGAGCTCGACGGGCTCGCGCAGCATCTCGATCACCCGGCGCGCAAGTGAGTCCAGACGCACTCCGCGAGCCGACGATTCCACGAGGATCAAGAACTCCTCACCCCCGAGCCGCCCCACGCTGTCACCGCTGCGCACCACCTGCTCCAGGCGACGAGCCACCACCTCCAGCAGCTGGTCGGCGACGCCGCCGCCAAGGCGCTCGCCGACGTCCGCCACCGAGTCGACCTCGACGAACAGGGCCCCCGACACCGCCTCGGACTGACGTCCGGTGCGGGCGATCAGGCGCTCCGCACGGTCGAGCATCAGCGTCGCGCCGGGCAGACCGGTCAGCTCGTCGTGGAGCTGCCGTGAGCCCCCCTCCTCCCCGGCCTCGCCAGTCCGGCCGCGCCGGCGCGCGCTCG
>DATJVV010000281.1:0-8299 GCA_035501635.1 Solirubrobacteraceae bacterium
TAATGCTGATCCACCACCACGTCTTCGCCGGTTTCGGTGGCGCCGGTGTTGGTGACCCGGCCCTGCCACCAGGACAGCGCGGGCCTGCCGCGGTAGCTCTGCAGGCTGAGGTTGGAGGCGAGCACCTTTTCGGGCACCGGCTGAAACCACACCGGCTGCAGGTCGCGGTCGAGGATCATGGGGCCGCTCTGGCCGATGATGGGCGGTTCGTTGAGGTCGTAGAAGTTGGCCGTGAGGATGTAGCCGCCGGCGAGCGCGCCGGCGGGCGCGCGCCTGTCGACGCGCAGCGTGGGCGGATGCAGGCCGGGGGCGGTGAGGTAGCTGTGGGTGCCCGCGGTGGTGTAGGCGCCCAGCGGCGCCCCGTGAGAGCCGGCGAAGGCCACGGTGAGCGCCAGAAAGCCGGCGAGCACCGCGCCGATCGCGAGCGCCAGGCGCCGCACGGCGCCGCGCAGCGCCGCGGGCGGGCCGGGCAGCGAGGTGAAGGTCATCACGGCGGCGGCGGCCGCGAGGCCCGCGCAGATCAGGTAGGCCAGCCGGAAGCCGTGGGTGAGCGCCTGGGCGACCTGCTCGCCCGAGCCGATCAGGTGGGTGGTGCGCTGGGTGGCGAGCGTGATCAGCACCGCCAGGCCCAGGCCGCCGCCCACCTGGCGGGAGGTGTTCACGAGGCCCGACGCCAGGCCCGCCTGGCCCTCCTTGGCGCCCTGGGTGGCGGCGATGGTGGAGGGCACGATCGACATCGCGATGCCCGCCGCGGTGAGCAGGCCGGGGATCATCACGTAGACGATCGGGCTGCCGCTGGCGCCGATCCGGGTGAACAGCAGCATGCCCCCGGTGAGCATCACCAGTCCCCCGCCCAGCACCGGGCGCACGCCGAAATGGCTCACCAGGCGCCCCGCGCGGGAGGCCACGAGCATGATCATGAGGGTCATCGGCAGGAACACGAGGCCGGTGTGAAGCGGCGAGAGGCCGAGCACCTGCTGCATGTACAGGGAGCTCACGAACCACATCGGGAACAGGGCGGCGCTGAACAGCAGCACGATCGTGTTGGCGGCCCGCAGGGACTTGGTGAGCTCCTGGAAGGGGATCAGCGGCTCCTGGGCGAAGCGGGTCTCGATCACCACGAACACCGCCAGCAGGGCCGCGCCGAGCACGATCGGGCCGATCGCCGCGAACGTGGCCCAGCCCTTCAGGCCCGCTTCCACCACGCCGTAGACGAGGATCATCTGGCCGAGCGTGAGCGTTAGCGCGCCCGCGAGGTCGAAGCTCGCGCCGTCCCGCGCGCGGCGGCGCTCGCTCACCACCGCGTAGGCCACCAGGGCGGCGGCGATGGCGATCGGCGGGTTGATCAGCAGCACCCAGCGCCAGCTGAGCAGTTCGGTGATCACGCCCCCCAGCAGCACTCCCGCGGCGCCGCCCAGGCCGTTCATCGCCGCCCACGTGGCGATCGCCCGGTGCAGGCGCGGCCCGGGGGCGTAGGAGGCCGTGATGATCGCCAGCGAGGAGGCCGCCATCAGCGCGCCGGCGAGGCCCTGCAGGGCGCGCGCGCCCACGAGCACGCCCTGGCTGGGGGCGGTGCCGCCGATCAGGGAGGCCGCCGCGAACAGCGCCAGCGCCAGCACGAACGTGCGGCGCTGCCCGAAGAAGTCGGCGGCGCGGCCCCCCAGCATCAAGAAGCCGGCGAAGGTGATCGCGTAGGCGTCCACCACCCACTGCAGGGCGGGCGCGGAGAAGCCGAGGCTCGACTGGATCGAGGGCAGCGCCACGTTGACGATGCTCAGGTCCAGGATCACCATGAACTGGGCCACGCAGCAGACGGCCAGCAGCACCGCCGAGCCCGCATCCCGCGGGTCCGGGCCGCTGGTAGGGTGGGGCCGGCGGGGACCTGGACCTGAATCAACGAGCGACGATTGGAGCCCGGCCGATGAAGAGAGCCTCACTTTTCGCAATGCTAACGCTCGCACTGGGCCTCACGAGCGCCATCGCGGCGGCCGGTTGCGGCGGCAAAGGCGCCAGCTCCTCCAGCTCTCAGCCGGGCACCACCAGCGTCCCGGCGAGCACCACCACCACGCACAAGCACAAGTCCAACCCCGGCTATTAGGCCGCGCTGGCGGCGCCGGGGGTGGCGCCGGGGGCGCTGCCGGCGCCGGGGGCCGCGCGGTCGCCCGCCGAGCCTCATTCGGGCCTCCCGTCTTCGGGCAGCGCGGCGTCGTAGCCGATCACGGCGACCGGCCGCGAGGCGCCGAGCACGTTGCCGGCCGAGTCCAGCGCCTGGACCCGCACGTAGGCGTACCTCTTCGGCAGCACCGTGGAGCTCTCGAAGCCGCTCGCGGCCATCGTGGCGCGCCGCGTGAGCGATCTGGGGCTCGCGCCCGCGAGCACCCGCCAGGCGGCCACGCCGGTGGCGCCGTTCCAGCTGGCGTGCACGAGGGTCTCTTCGCCGGTGTTGTTCTGGCTGGCCAGCACCGCGGGCGGGCCGGCGGGCCGGGCGCTCCAGGGAAAGCGAAAGGCCCGGTAGAAGGCCAGGTCGTAGGGCAGGCGCGCGTCGAAGAGCAGGTCCCCGCCCGGGGAGAGCTCGCTGATCTGGGGCACGCTGCCGAAGCCGACCACGACGTCGCCGCCGGCCAGCGTCTGCATGTTGCCCTGCGCGGAGGTGAGCAGGGGCTGGCCGGGGTGGGTGTACTGGGCGCGCAGGGTGGCCGTGTGGGTGCTCGCGTCCAGGGCCACGCGCAGGCCGCGGGACTGGTGGTGGATGGGCGGGTTGGAGCCGTCGTCGAAGAACGTCACCTCGCCGTCGCCCAGCAGCCGGCCGTCGTGCTGCCAGGCCATCCTGGTGCCCGGGCCCATCGCGAAGGAGCTGCGGTTGCCGCCCAGGCGCCAGAGGATCCTGCCGCCGCCGCCTTCCAGCAGGTAGCCCGCCCATGTGCTGCGGGCGGAGATCAGCAACTCGCCGTCGGGCTGGGGATCGATTGAGTTCAGGTGGAAGTAGTCCCAGGGCGTTGAGTCCCTGGGGGCTTCCACTTCTGACTCGCCGGCGGCCACGTGGTCGAGGCTGTGCCATTCCCAGCGCACGAGGCCGGTGGCGATGTCGATCTCCTGGATGGCGGTGTCGGTGATGGTGCCCTCGCGCGAGCCGCCCACGCGGGCGAGGTCGCAGCGGATGGGGTTGAAGGCGCTGATGTAGGCCACGCCGTGGGGGGCGAGCTGGAACTCGTGGAGGTCCGCGTGCAGGCCGTTGCCGCCGGGGATCCTGGCCAGGGGCCGGTAGGAGGAGCTCAGCACGAGGTCTTCGCCCTGGCCGAAGCCCAGCGAGAGGACATGGCCCTGCCAGAGGGTGATGTCGGGGTGGCCCGCATAGCTCTGCACGCTGAGGTCCTCCGCGCTGAGACCGCCGGGCGGGCGGTAGAACCACACCAGGCGCCCCTGGGGCGTGTAGATCAGCGCGCCGTACTGGCCGGGGCCGGGGCCGTTGGTGGTGAACACGTCGCCGGCGGCGGGATCGCGATCGGGCGTGGTGACGGTGAGGACGGGCGGGCGCAGGCCGGGGAGGGTGTAGAAGCTCTGCACGTCGGCGGGGGCGGCGCGGGGGTGGTTGAAGTCGGTGATGCCGGCGGTGGGATAGGGGGTGTCCACGCGGAAGCGGAAGGCCACCGGCCTGGCGGCGGCGGCGGCGCCGGCGCCGATGCTCGCGCGCACGCTCACCCGCTCGCCGCTCTGGAAGGGGGCGCTGGGCAGGAAGCTCGCGCCGTCGCCCTGGGAGTAGCCCGCGAGGCGCCCGGCGTGGGGTCCGCTGCGTTCGCCCACCACCGAGCTCACGTGGATGTCCGCGGCGGGGGCGCCGAGGAAGCTGATCTGGGTGTGCGGGTTGGCGCTGTCGGTTTCCGGGGCGGGCGAGACGTCCACGTGGGTGCCGGCGAGGGTGGCCGAGTGGTCTGTGCTCGCCGGCAGGCAGGCGGGCGAGGCCGCGGGCGTGGAGCTCGCGCCGAGCTTCAGGCTGGGTGAGCCCACCACGAGGGCGGCCAGCGCCCAGGCGAGCACGAGCGCCCCCAGGACGATCGCGACACGGCGGCTCATCGGCGGGGGGTCGGGGCTCCGGTCGCGGGCGGCCTCACCACCGCGGCGGCCTCGCGGGCGGCCTCACCACTGCAGCAGCATCAGGCCCACGGTGATGCCGGGGCCGATCGTCACCGCCAGACCGCGCTCGCCGGCGGCGGGGGCGTCGTGCCGGATGGTCTCATCCAGGACGTAGAGGATGGAGGGGGTGCCGATGTTGCCGTGCTCGGCGAGCACCCGGCGGCTGGCGGCCACGGCGTCGTCCTCCAGCGCGAGGGCCTCCTGGACGCAGTCGATGATGCGCCGCCCGCCGGGGTGCACGATCCAGTGCTCGATCTCGGGCGGGCGCAGGCCGGCGTCGCGCAGGAAGTCCTCGGCCAGCTCCGCCAGGCCGGCGGCGGCGCGGTCGGGCAGGTCGCGGCTGAGGTGCAGGTGGCTGTCGCGCGCGGAGATCTCGAGGCTCACGGCGTCGAGGGTGCCGGCGATCTGGTGGACCTTCGCGGCGAGGATCGCGGGGCCGCCGGCGCCGGGGCCCTCGCCGAGCAGCGCCGCGGCGCAGCCGTCGCCGAAGATCGCCGAGCCCACCACCTTCGCGCGGGGATCCTCGGCGCGGGCGCCCATCAGGATGCCGCTCATGCTCTCGGCGGCCAGCACGAGGGCGTGCCTGCTGGGGTGCTCGCGCATGGCCTGGCCGGCGAGGCGCATGAGGGGAACGGCGCTGGCGCAGCCCACGCCGACCACGTGGTACTTGTCGGTGTCGGGGGCCATCGCGAAGCGCTCCACGATGCGATGGGCCAGGGTGGGGCCGCCGAGGGAGTAGAGCGTGGAGCTCACCACCGTGCCGATCTCCGCGGGGTCCACGTCCAGACGCTCGACGGCGGCGCAGGCGTGGGCGAAGAGCTCCTCCTCCACCCGCTCGGTGCGGCCCTGGAGGGTCAGGCGCAGGGCGTCGGCGTCGAGCATCAGGCGGCGTTCGCGCACGCCGCAGCGGGCGAAGATGCGCTGGGCGAAGTCGTCCCCGGCGAGGCCGAGCAGCTCGAGCATCCCCTCCTGCGAGAGCGCGCGGGGCGGGTCGGCGAGCGCGAGACCGGCGATGCGCGGGGCCCGCGCCAGCGGCAAGCGCGAGCGTGCGGCAAGCACGGCGGGGCCGGCCGAGGCGCGCGGGGCATGCGGGACGGTGTCTGCGACGGCGCTGCGGATCAAGCTGTGGAACCTCCGGGATCTCCTGGGGACGTCGGCCGGGGCGAGCGGACGGCGGGGGAGCGCGGCACGATATCGGTGCAACCCATCCCTATTCGACGGCGATGCGCCCGCCGGGGCGATCCTTACCAACTTCTTCGCAGCCCGCCCGCCGCCCCGTGGACCCCCCGCGAGCCCCCCTGCGGGCTTCGACAGGCCCTATGCGGCTTCGAGCAGGCCCTCGAGGCGCTCGAGGGCGGCGGAGGTGCCCATCGCCACGAGCTGGTCGCCCGCCAGCAGGGTGGTGTCGGCGGGGGGCTGGGGCTGGAAGTCCTCGCCGCGGCGCAGGCCCACGATCATCGTGTCGCCCCGGACGTCGTCCACGCGCTTGCCCACGCCCGAGCAGCTGGGGCCGACGACGATCTCCTCCATGCGGTACTCCACGTCCACGTCCACCACGCCGCTGAGCTGGGGATGGAGGGCCAGGCGGGCCATCTCGGTGCCGCTGGCCTTGTAGGGGGAGATGACGCGGTCGGCGCCGGCGCGCTTGAGCTTGCGCTCGGTGTCCTCGGTGGCGGCGCGGGCCACGATCACGATGTCCGCGCGCAGGCCGCGGGCGGTGAGGGTGATGAACACGTTCTGGGCGTCGGAGTCCGCGCAGGCGATCAGCGCGCGGGAGCGCTGCAGACCGGCCTGCAGCAGCACGGCGTCGTCGGTGGCGTCGCCCTCGATGAACTGCATGTCGTGGCTCTCGGCCAGCGGACGGTTCTCGACGTTGGAGTCCACCACCACGTAGGGAGCGCCCGCGGCGTGCAGGTCGCGGGCCACCTGGCGGCCCACGCGGCCGAAGCCGCAGATGATGTGGTGGTGGTTGAGCGCCTCGATCATCCTCTGGCTGCGCCGGGCGGCGAGCACCTCGCCGAGATGGCCCGTGACGAAGAGCTCGGTGACGGTGGCCAGCGCCCAGAAGAGGGTAGCGACGCCCACCAGGATGAGGGCGACGTCGACGATCTGCCCGAAGGCGCCGCGGGGCTGGGGAAAGCCGCCCACGGTGGCGGCGGTGTCAAGCGACCAGCGAAACGCGTACCACAGGCCCACGCCTTCGCTGAGCGACAGCGCCACGGCGGCCGCCAGCAGCAGGCCCGCCACGACCGCGCCGAGCAGGGCGCTGCGCCTGATGAGCGTGCGCAGCTCCCGGCGGGCATCGGCCGCGGGGAGAGCCGCGCCGGTGAAGCGCTCGGGGTCGGGCATGGCCGGATTCTCGTGCAGATGGCGGCGGCGTGTGGCCCGCCTGCGCGCCCGTGCGCCGCGCCGAGGAGGGCAAGCCGACGAGGGGACTCGAACCCCTGACCCCCACTTTACGAGAGTGGTGCTCTACCAGCTGAGCTACGTCGGCGCGGCCTTCGATGCTAGCGAGAGCCAAGGGCCCGGAGCTCGGCGAGCAGCGACTCGCCGTGGTTGGCGCAGAAGGCGGGACCCACGCCGTGGACGGCCAGCAGCTCGCGCTCGTCGGAGGGGCGGGCGCGCAGGATGGCCTGAAGGACCGCGTTCGAGGCGACGTGAAAGGCGGGTTTGCCGTCGGCGCGGGAGAGGCGCCAGGCGCGCAGGCGCTCGAAGTGGCGCTCGTCGATCGGATCGGCGGCGTCGAGGGACGGAGCGGTCGCGGCGCGGGCGCGCCTGGGGGGGCGCTGAGGGGCGTGGGCAAGCGCCCGCTCCAGCAGGGGGTCGGGATCGCAGACATCGCAGCAGCGGCCGGTGGGACTTCCCTGAGAGGGGTCGGCGAAGTGCTCGAGGATCTGGCGGCGGCGGCAGCGATCGGTGCCCGACATGTAGCGCTCGATGGAGCGGTAGGACTCCCAGCCGCGGTCGCGGGCGGCCTGGATGGCGGCGGCGGCGCGACGGGTGCTGCCTTCGCCGGTGGGCCTGACGAGCAGGCCGGCGGCGCCCCCGGGGCGCAGGCGCAGGGCGCCGGCGCGCTCGGCGATGGAGAGGAGCACGCGCTGGCGCTCGTCGAGCTGGCCGTGGCCGATGGCGGCCTCCTCGGCGTCTTCGCGGGCGGCCTGGGCGCGCAGGTGGGCGACATAGGACTTCACGTCGGCGACGGTGGTGGCGCGCTGGTTGTTGAAGCGGATGAGCCGGCCGAGGTCCATGCGGGCGGCGAGGAGCAGGGCGCGGGCGGGCTCGCCGTCGCGGCCGGCGCGGCCGGCCTCCTGGTAGTAGGCCTCGAGGCTGGTGGGCAGGGCCCAGTGCACGACGGTGCGCACGTCGGCCTTGTCGACGCCCATGCCGAAGGCGTTGGTGGCCACCACCACCTGGGCGTGGCCGGTCATGAAGGCCTCCTGGGCGGCGGCGCGGCGGGTGGGGCTGAGACCGGCGTGGTAGGCGACGGTGGGAAGGGCCCGCCCGGCGAGGAGCTCGGATACCTGCTCGGTGTCCCTGCGGGTGCCGCAGTAGACGATGGCGGGGCGGGCGGAAGGGTCGGCGAGGACGGCGAGCAGGGCGGCGCGCTTGCGGGCCACGGCGCCCTTGCCCTGGAGGGAGAGGACGTCAAAGGCGATGTTGGGACGATCGAAGCCGGCGCGCACGGAGAGCCACTCGCGCAGGCCCAGGCGGGCGGCGATCTCGCTGGCGACGCGGGGGGTGGCGGTGGCGGTGGCGGCCATCACCGGGGGACGGCCGAGGGCGTGGATGGCGTCGTGCAGGCGCAGGTAGTCGGGGCGGAAGTCGTGGCCCCACTCGGCCACGCAATGGGCCTCGTCGACGACGAAGAGCGCGAGCTGGCGCCGGGCGAGAGCGGCGCGGAAGGCGCCGGAGGCGAAGCGCTCGGGGGCGACGAGCACGAGCTGGAGGTCTCCCGCTTCGATCTCGCGCAGGACGCCGGCGTTGTGTCCCTCGGCCATGCCGGAGGCGAGCATGCCGGCATGCACGCCGCCCTCGTGCAGGCGGCGGAGCTGGTCGGCCATGAGGGCGATGAGGGGGCTCACGACCAGCACGAGGCCCGCATCGGCGAGGGCGGGGAGCTGATAGCAGAGGGACTTGCCCCCGCCGGTGGGCATCACCACGAGGCTGT
>DATJVV010000282.1:0-3755 GCA_035501635.1 Solirubrobacteraceae bacterium
TCAGGCGATCGATCAGCTGGGCGGCCATGAGGTCGAGCTCCTGTGCCCAGACGGAGCTCTCGCAGCTCACCGTGAGCACCCCGTCGCGCTCGGCGGTCGGGCTGGCGGCCTGGGCGATGGCCTCGCCCACCGCCTGCGGCCAGAGCTCCTGCACGCGCGCGAGGGTGCTGGCGGGGGCGAGCGCGGCGGTGAGGGGCTCGAGCGCGCGGGCGAGCGGGCGGGGAGCGGGCCTGGCGGCGCTCATACCGCCTCGCGGGCGTTGTGGGGCGCTCGCGCGTCCTGGGGTTCCTCGGCGGGGGTCTCCTGGACGGCGGGAGCTGCCTCCCGCAGCACGGCGCCGGGGGAGACGCGCAGGCGGGTGACGTGACCGGCGGCGGCGCCGGGTACGTGGGCGAGGTCGGTGGTGGCGATCACGCTCTGGCCGGCGGCGGCGAGCTCGCGGGCGAGCAGCTCGCGGCGGTCGGCGTCCAGCTCGGACATGACGTCGTCTAGGAGCATCAGCGGGATGTGCGCGCGCAGGTCCGCCAGGGCGGAGCGCTCGGCGAGCAGCAGCGCCAGCAGCGCCAGACGCTGCTCGCCCTGGGAGCCGTAGGCGCGCAGGTCGCGGCCGTCGCGCAGGAGGGCGAGCTCGTCGCGGTGGGGGCCGTGGCCGGAGAAGCCGCGCCGCAGGTCGGACTCCAGGCGCTCGGCCAGCTCGGCCACCAGCTCCCGCTCGTCGCGGGCGCGGGTGCGGGGGCGGTACTCGACGCGGGCCTCTCCCCGCAGGCCCAGCTCGGCGGCGCGGGCGGCGAAGCGCTCGGTGAGCTGCTCTGTGGCGCGGGCGCGGTTCCCGCGCAGGGCCAGGGCGTGGCGGGCAAGCTGCAGGTCCCAGGCGGGCATGCTTGCGCGGGAGGCGCCGCCCGCGCGGATGCGCCCGAGCAGGGAGTTGCGCTGCGCGAGCGCCTGGGCGTAGGCGCGGCGGTCGGCGGCGCGGGCGGGCCAGAGGGCGGCCACGAGCTGGTCGAGGTGGGCGCGGCGCAGGCTGGGAGGGCCCTTGAGCAGCTCCAGGCGGTCGGGCATGAAGACGCTCAGCAATGGCCGGTGCTCGACGTCGAGCAGGCGCTCGACGGGGGCGCCGTCGGCGGTCATGCGCTTGGGCTCGCCGGGCTGGAAGCCCACGCTCAGCTCGTGCGGGCGCCCCTCTTGCTCGAGGGCGACCGTCACCCGCGCGGCCTGGGCCTCGAAGCGCACCAGCTCGCGCTCGTTGCGGGTGCGGGGAGAGCGGCCGGTGCAGCCGAAGTAAATGGCCTCGAGCAGATTCGACTTGCCGGCGCCGTTGGGGCCGTGGACGACGGTGAGGCCCGCCCCCAGGGTTACCTCGGCGCGGGCGTAGGTGCGGAAGTCGCGCAGCTGGACGCCGAGCAGGCGCATCGGCCCAGGCTCACGCGTTCAGCCTGATGGGCATGATGAGGTACACGAACTGTGGCCCATCCGGAGACTCGATCACGCCCGGGCGCAGCGGGCTGATCAGCTTCAGCAGCAGCTCCTGGGCCTCCACGCTCTCCAGGCCGTCGCGTAGGAACTCGGGGTTGAAGCCGATCTCCAAAGGCTCTCCGTGGAATGGCACGGGCAGGCTCTCGCTGGCCTCGCCCACGTCGGGGGTCTGCGCGGAGATCGTGAGCTCGCCCTCGCGGAAGGCGAGGCGCAGGGGGGTGTTCTTCTGTGCCAGCAGGCTGATCCTGCGCACGACGTCGGCGAGCTCGGTGGTGGAGAGGCGCAGCTCGTGCTCGACGGACTCGGGCAGCAGCTGGCGGTAGTTGGGGAACTGGCCGTCGATCAGCCGGGAGGAGAGCACGACGTCGCCCAACTCGAAGACCACCTGGTGCTGGTTGACGCTCACGGCCAGCGACTCGCCGTCGGCCTGCTGGGCGATGCGCGCCAGCTCCTGCAGAGCCCGGGCGGGGACGTTGGCCTCGAGCGAGGCGCCGAGGGGAGCGGCCAGAGTGGTCTCCTTCACGGACAGGCGGTAGGAGTCCGTGGCAACCATGCGCAGCTGGCTCTCGGAGGCCGACATGAGGATGCCGGTGAGCACCGGCCTGGTCTCGTCGCGGGAGGCGGAGCGGGCCACCTGGGAGACGGTCTGCACAAACGCCTCCACGGGGAGCGTGAGACGGTTCTCGGCAGCCGGGGTGGGGAGGGTCGGGAAGTCCTCGCCGCGCAGCGTGCGCAGGTGGAAGGTGGCGGCGCCGGAGATGAGCTCCACGTCCTGCTCGGCGGGGCGCAGCGCGAGGGTGAGACGCTCGGCGGGCAGCGCGCGGACGACGTCCAGGAGCAGTCGCGCGGGCAGCACTACGGAGCCGGGCTGCTCGATGTCGGCGGCCAGGGGAACCTGGAGGCCGATTTCGGTGTCCGTGGCCAGCAGCTCGGCGCGAGAGGAGTCCGGGGCGGAGATCATCACGCCGGAGAGAGCCTGCACGGCGCTGCGGGTGGAGGCGACACGGGAGACGGTCTGCAGCTGAGCCAACAGATCCGCGCTTTTGAGGGAGAGCTTCATGGAAGTTCAGTTGTTGTAGGGGGCTGTGAGGATGTGGGAGAGCGGAGTGGATGTGGCGTGGGATGGACGCATGTGGGCTGTGGAGAGACGGTGGGGAGTTTGTCAGGCGGAGCGGTCGTGGGAGATTGAGGAGTGGGCGTGAGGTGGTGTGGAGAGGATTGCGCGGAGGCTCTCCACAGCCTGGTGGGCGTCGCCGTCGCGATCGATGCGCGCGCTGGCGCGTCGGCAGGCGTAGAGGACGGTGGTGTGATCGCGCCCGCCGAAGTGACGGCCGATGGCGGGAAGGGAGTCCTCGGTGAGCTCGCGAGCGAGGAACATGGCGATCTGGCGGGGCCAGGCCACGCGGGGGGAGCGAGAGCTGGAGAGGAGCTCTTGCTCGGTGAGGGAGAAGTGGGCGCAGGTGGCCTGTGTGATGTCGTGGAGGGAGAGACGCCCGCTCATGGGGGCGGTGGGAGGCTGGGGGTAGAGGTTGGCGAGAACCTGCTGGGCCAGCTCGAGCGAGAGGGGTTTGCCGGTGAGTGAGGCGAAGGCGACCGTGCGGATCAGAGCGCCCTCGAGCATGCGCACGTTTTGGGTTACGCGGGTGGCGAGCAGGTGCAGGACCTCCTCGGGCGCTCGCACGTCGTCCTGGTGGGCGCGCTTTCGCAAGATGGCGATGCGGGTGGGGAGGTCCGGGGGAGCGATGTCGGCGACGAGTCCGGCGGCGAAGCGCTCGCGCAGGCGATCCTCGAGGGCCTGGAGGTCGCTGGGGGGTCGGTCGGACGTGAGCACGAGTTGGTGGCCGGAGTCGTAGAGGGCGTTGAAGGTGTGAAAGAACTCCTCTTCGGTGCGGGTCTTGTGTTGGAGGAACTGGACGTCGTCCAGAAGTAGGACGTCGAGGTCGCGAAAACCGCTCTTGAAGGAGTCGGTACGGCGCTCGGAGAGAGCCCGCAGGAACTCGCTGGTGAACGCCTCGCCGGTGGTGTAGCGCAGGGAGATGGCGGGGTTGTGCTCGGCGAGGAGGGTTGCGATGGCGCCCAGCAGGTGGGTCTTTCCGACGCCGGGGGGTCCGCAGATGAAGAGCGGGTTGTAGGCGCCCGCGGGCAGCTCGGCGACGGCGAGGGCGGCGGCGTGGGCGAGCCGGTTGGCGTCGCCGATCACGAACTGCTCGAAGCTGAGCTTGGGGTTGGCCAGGGGGTTGCGGGGGGAGGGGCTGGCGGGGGGCGCGGCGGAGGAGACCGGC
>DATJVV010000283.1:0-3219 GCA_035501635.1 Solirubrobacteraceae bacterium
CGAGCTCCACCACGGTGGGCCGGCCGTGGGTGTCGCGCGCGGTGGAGAGCACCCCGGTGGGCTTGTGCAGCAGGTAGACCGCCCGCTGCGCGGGCGCGGACAGGGACCGTCCGTCGAGCGTCACTTGGGAGCGCGGTCCCACGTCGCGGGCGGGATCGGTGACGGGGCTGCCGTCGACGCTGACCCTGCCTTCGACGATCAGCCGCTCGGCGGCGCGCCGCGAGGCGGCGCCGGCGTGGGCGAGATGCTTGGCCAGACGCATGCGCCTGCCACCATAGGCGGCGATGGAGCTGCAGCGACTGGAGCGGATCCTCGCCGACGCCGGCGAGCCCCCCTACCGCGCCCGCCAGGTGTGGTCGTGGGCGGCGCGGGGGGCGGCGGGCTACGAACGGATGAGCGACCTGCCGGCGACGCTGCGGGAGAGGCTGGCGCGGGAGCTGCCGTTCAGCTGCCTGGACGTCGTGCGCGAGGCGCATGCCCGCGACGGGACCGTGAAGGCCGCCTTCCACACCGCCGACGGCCGTCCCCTGGAGGCGGTGCTGATGCGCTACCGGGATTCGGGGCGGCGCTCGATCTGCCTCTCCTCCCAGTCGGGCTGCCCTCTGACCTGCTCCTTCTGTGCCACCGGGCGCATGCGCTTCGCGCGCAACCTCACGAGCTCTGAGATCCTCGAGCAGGCGCTTCACTTCAGGCGCATGGGGTCGCTCAGCCACTGCGTGTTCATGGGCATGGGCGAGCCGATGCTCAACCTCGAGAACGTGCTGGCGGCCTGCGAGCGCCTGCCCGACCTCGGCATCACCCACAGGCGAACGACGATCTCCACGGTGGGCTGGATCCCGGGCATCGAACGGCTGGCCGAGCAGGACATGCCGCTGCGCCTCGCGCTCTCACTGCACGCGCCCGAGGAAGCGCTGCGCTCGGAGCTGATGCCCGTCAACGAGCGCTACCCGCTGCGCGAGGTGATCGAGGCCTGCCGCGCCCACTACGCGCGCCGGCGCAGACGGGTGTTCGTGGAGTACGTGATGCTCGCCGGCGTCAACGACCGCTTCGAGCAGGCCATGGCGCTGGCGGGCCTGCTCGAGGGTGAGGACGGGCGGTGCTGTTTCAAGGTGAACCTGATCCCCTACAACCCCACCGACTCCCCCTATCGAGGCTCCTCGCGGGAGTCGATCGCGGCCTTCAGGACGGTGCTTGAGTCCAGGGACGTGCCCGTGACCGTGCGGCTGACGCGCGGACGCGACATCGACGCGGCGTGCGGACAGCTGGCGGCACGCACCGAGCACAGCGCCGCCTGAGCTGAGGTCGTGCGTCAGTCGCCCGTCCGCGCCAGCGACTCGGCGGGCTCGTCCGGCGCATCCGCGCCCGGGGGCGCCGCGTTGCCCCCGCGCGCGTCGCCCGCCCGCAATAGGCGCTCGCGCAGCTGCGTCTGCTCCTCGGGCGTGGGATCCCACTGGGAGACGTCGGGCAGCTGATCCAGCGAGCCCAGACCGAAGAGCTTCAGGAAGAGGGTGCTCGTGCGAAACAGGACCGCGCCGAACTCCGATCGCCCGGCCTCCTCGATCAGCCCGCGCTCCAGCAGGGTGATGGTGGCCGAGTCGGTGCTCACGCCGCGGATGCGGGTGATCTCCGGACGGGACACCGGCTGCAGGTAGGCCACGATCGCGAGCGTCTCGGCCTGGGCCGGGCTGAGGGTGGCGGTGCGGGGACGGCTGAGCAGGCGCCGCGCGGCGTCCTCGCTGGCGGGGTCGCTCGCGAACGTGTGCCCGCCGGCGAGCTCTCGCAGCACGATCCCCCGCTCGCCCGCGGGATAGCGCTCGGCGAGCGTCGCCAGGGCCTCCCGCACCTGGGGCTCCCCGAGCTGGGCGGCCTGCGCGAGCTCGGCGACGCTGAGCGGATCGGGCGAGAGGAACAGCAGCGCTTCGACGGTGCGCGCGGCCTCGCTCACGGCGCCACCGCCGCGAGCCGCTGGGCGGGAGGCGTCCCGTTGCCCGAGTGCGCCCCTGCGCCGGGGTGCGTCCCGTTCCCCCAGGGCGTCCCGTTCTGGGCGAGCCGGCCCGGAGCGCCGATGTCGATCTCGCCGAAGCTCTCGGACTGGCGCCAGTCCACCTCGCCGCGCTTGTAGAGCTCGAGCAGCGCGAACAGGGTCACGGCGACGGTCATGCGATCGGCGCCCCGCACGGCCTCGTCGAAGGTGAAGGAGGCTCCCCGGGCGAGCAGGCGGCGCAGGTGGCCGAGGCGCTCGGCGACGCTCACGCGGGGGATCGCGATGTGACGCAGGCTGATCGTGGGCGGCAGGGCCAGCAGCCGGCCGATCGCCTGGCCGAGCGCCGTGGGATCCTGGGACGCCTCTTCGGGCTCGAGCTGGGTGCGGCGCAGGTGGGCGGGCGGCGGCGCTTCGCGAAAGCGCACCCCGTGCTCCGCCGCGAGCAGCTCCCTGAGATGGCCGGCCGCGGCCCGGTATCTGCGCGCGTCGAGCATCCGCGCCAGCAGCTCCTCGGCCGCCTGCTCGGGCTCCATGTCGATCAGCTCGTCCTCGTGCTCGCCCGCGAGCATCAGCTTGGACTTCAGCTCCAGCAGGGCGGCGAGCAGCACGATGAACTCCGTGGTGGTCTCCAGGTCGAGCTCGTCGCGAGCCTCGAGGTGGTCGAGGTAGGCGAGCACCACGTCGGCGAGGGAGAGCTCCAGCAGGTCCACCTCTTCGCGCAGGATCAGCGTCAGCAGCAGGTCGAAGGGCCCGCTGAAGACGTCCAGGTCGAGATCCAGCGTCGCGACGCTCATGGTCTCACCGTACTGATCAACCCCGACGGGGCACTCCGATGCCCATGCGCTCGCGCACGTCCGCGAGGGTGCCGGCGGCGATGGCGTGGGCGCGGGCGGCGCCGTCCTCGAGCACGGCCTCCAGACCGGCCTCGTCGGCGCGCAGGCTCTCGTAGCGTTCGCGCACCGGCGCGAGGTACTCGATCACCGCGCCCGCCACGGCGGCCTTCAGATCGCCGTAGCCGCGGGCGCTGGCCATCTCCTCCTCCACCGCCTCCGGGGTGCTGGCGCGGGCGACGGCGAGGATCTCGATCAGGTTGGAGACGCCGGGCTTCTCGGGCGCGCGACGGATCTCCGCGCCGGAGTCGGTGACGGCGGACTTCACCTTCTTCTCGATCGTCTTTGGCTCGTCGAGCACGTACACGGTGCCCTGCCGCGAGCCTCCGGTGGTGGACATCTTCC
>DATJVV010000284.1:0-2689 GCA_035501635.1 Solirubrobacteraceae bacterium
CCCCAACGGCGGCATCCTGCGCACGCCGCACATCGTCGCCGCGGTGAACGGCCGGCAACGGCGGCCGCCGCCCGGCAGGCGGGTGATATCGGCGCGCACCGCCGCACAGGTGCGCAGGATGCTCGAGGGCGTGCTCGCCCCGGGAGGCACCGCCAGCGAGGTGTCGGTGCCCGGCTACGAACTCGCGGGCAAGACGGGCACGGCGAGCAAGATCGACCCCGCCACCGGCGAATACTCCAAGAGCGCCTACGTGGCCTCGTTCGTGGGCTTCGCGCCCGCGATGGACCCGAAGCTGCTGTGCGCTGTGGTGGTGGACGAACCCCAGGCGGGCTCGATCTACGGCGGCACCGTGGCGGCTCCGGCGTTCGGTCAGATCATGAGCTTCGCGCTGCCCTATCTGCGCATACCGCCGGGGTAGCCTCATCAAGGCGCCGTATACGGCGCTACGATATGGCCACGATGGCTGTCGATACGGCGACGATCAGGGTGGCGCGCGCCACGCGCGACCTGCTCGCCGAGCAGGCTCGTGAGCGGGGCATCTCGCTGGCGGCGCTGCTGGCCGAGATAGCCCGCGAACGAGAGCTGGAGGCGATCTTCGAGTCCGAGCGGCAGGCGGTTCGAGCCGAAGCCGACGATCCGGTCGCGCAGGCGGAGATGCGTCTGTGGGAGTCAACCCTCGAAGACGGCATCGACTTCGACGATGGCCTCAGCGTCTGAGCCGCGCCGCGGCGAGGTGTGGCTGACCGCGTTCGGCGCCGCGAGGCCGGGTGAGCTCGGCAAGCAGCGTCCGGCGGTCGTCCTCTCCGTCGATCGCATGATTGCGGGAATGCCCTATGAGCTGATTGTCGTGGTTCCGCTGTCGAGCTCGGTGCCGCCTTCGGCGTTGCGTCCGGAGATCGCCGGCATCGAAGGCATCGATCGGTCCAGCAGCGCGATCTGTCGGGCTGTGCGCGGCGTCGCGCGTTCTCGCCTGATGCATCGCTTGGGGGAGCTCACCCCGGCGAAGCTCGTGGAGGTCGAGCGCACGCTCGCGCTGATCCTCGGGCTGGACGGCGAGAACGGCGGCTCGCCAGGTCCGAGCCGATGAAGCTTGGCGAGCTGGTTGCGGGCCGGGCGGGCGAGGTGGGCGCTCTGGGCGTGGCGGCGGACCTGGAGATCGCCGCGCTGACCCACGACAGCCGGGAGGCGAGGCCGGGAAGCCTGTTCTTCTGCGTGCCGGGCTTCCAGGCCGACGGGCACGACTTCGCCGGCCGGGCGGTGGCGGCGGGGGCGGTGGCGCTGGTGTGCGAGCGCGAGCTCGGCCTGGGCGTGCCCGAGCTCGTGGTGCCCTCGGTGCGCGCGGCGATGGGCCCGCTGGCGGCGCGCTTCTACGGGGACCCGAGCGCGCAGCTGCGCGTCGTGGGGGTGACGGGCACCAACGGCAAGACCACCACCGCCTTTCTGCTGCGCCACCTGCTGGAGGGCACGGGCGAGCGGACGGGCCTGCTGGGGACGGTGAAGGCGGTGATCGGGGGGCGCGAGCGCGAGGTGCGGCGCACCACGGCGGAGGCGATCGACCTGCAGGGCGACCTGCGGGCGATGCGCGAGGGCGGCGATCGGGCCTGCGCGATGGAGGTGTCCTCGCACGCGCTGGAGCTCGGGCGCGTATCGGGCACCCGCTTCGCGGCGGCGATCTTCACCAACCTCACTCAGGACCACCTCGACTTCCACGCCACGATGGAGGACTACTTCGCGGCCAAGCGGCTGCTGTTCGCGCCCGCCGAGGGCCCGGCGCCGGGCGCGAGCGTGGTGAACGTGGACGACCCCTACGGCAGGCGTCTGGCGGGCGAGCTGGAGGGCGCGGTGACGTTCGCGCTCGAGGACCCCGCGGCCGACTACCGGGCGGGCGAGGTGATCTGCGGCCCGCGGGGTTGCGGCTTTCGCCTGATCACTCGCGGCGGCGAGCGGCCGGCGCGGGTGGCGCTGCCGGGGCGCTTCAACGTCTGCAACGCCCTCGGGGCGCTGGCGGCGGCGCATGTGCTCGGCGGCGAGCTGGACGCGCTGGTGGCGGCGCTCGCGCGGCCGATCCGCGTGCCGGGGCGCCTGGAGCCGGTGCGGGCGGGCCAGGACTTCGCGGTGCTCGTGGACTACGCCCACACGCCGGACTCGCTGGCCAACGTGCTCGGCGCCGCGCGCGAGCTGCTCGGCGGGGAGGGGCGGCTGCTGTGCGTGTTCGGCGCGGGCGGCGACCGGGACCGCGGCAAGCGGCCGCTGATGGGCGAGATATCGGGACGGCTCGCCGACCTCACGATCGTCACCAGCGACAACCCCCGCTCGGAGGATCCCGAGGAGATCGTGCGCGAGGTGCTCGCGGGGGTGGCGCCGGGAGATGGCGCGTCGGTGCGGGTTCAGGTGGATCGCCGGGCGGCGATCGAGCTGGCGCTGGAGCTCGCGCGCGCCGGGGACATCGTGCTGATCGCGGGCAAGGGCCACGAGCAGGGACAGGAGCTCGCGGGAGGGCGCAGGGTCCCCTTCGACGACGCCACCGTGGCGCGGGAGGCGCTCGGGCGGCTCGTCGGGACGGCCGCGGGCGGCGGGCGGGGATGAGGGACTGGGACACGCGGCGGGTGGCGGCGGCGGCGTGCGCGGAGCTGCTCGCATCCGCTCGCGCCGAGGGGGGGCCGTCGAGCGTGACGGCGGACTCGCGCGC
>DATJVV010000285.1:0-3549 GCA_035501635.1 Solirubrobacteraceae bacterium
AGCGCTGGTACGTGGAGCTGGGCATCCAGCCGGAGAACCTGCGCCTGCGCCCGCACGAGCAGGACGAGCTGTCGCACTACTCCTCGGCGACGAGCGACGTCGAGTACCTGTTCCCGTCGGCGTCGGATGCGAGCGAGCGTCGCTGGTCGGAGCTCGAGGGGATCGCGAACCGCGGCGACTTCGACCTGTCGCGCCATGCGGAGTACTCGGGCGTGAAGCTGGAGTACTTCGACCAGGCCAGCGGCGAGCGCTACGTGCCCCACGTGATCGAGCCCGCGGCGGGCGCGGACCGGGCGACGCTGGCGTTCCTGGTGGACGCCTACGACGAGGAAGTGGTGGAGCGGGAGGGCGCCGGGGAGGGCGAGCGGCGCACGGTGCTGCGGTTGCATCCGCGCCTGGCGCCCGTGAAGGCGGCGGTGCTGCCGCTGGTGGGCAAGGACGGCCAGCCGGAGCTTGCCAGGGAGGTGTACGAGCAGCTGCGCGAGCGGGTGCAGTGCGAGTACGACGCCGGCGGGGCCATCGGCCGGCGCTATCGCCGCCAGGACGAGATCGGCACCCCCTACTGCATCACCGTCGACCACCGGAGCCTGGAGGACCGCACGGTGACGGTGCGCGAGCGCGACTCCCTGAGCCAGGAGCGGATCGGGGTGGAGGAGCTGGCGGGGGAGATCGAGCGGCGGGTGACGGGCGCCTGGCGCACCCCCAAGCTCTCTTCGGAAGCCTCCGTATAACCATGGCTATACGCAACCCGATAGAAGGAGAGCGATGGATTTCGATCTGACGGACGAGCAGAGGCTGATCAGGGAGACGGCGCGGGAGTTCGCGGACCGGGAGATCGTGGATCGGGCGCGGGAGAACGCGCGCAACCACCACTTCGACACGGAGCTCGTGAAGATGATCGCGACGCAGGGATATCTGGGGGCGATCGTGCCGCGGGAGTACGGGGGGGCCGGGCTTGACTACCTCAGCTACGGGCTGGTGGTGGAGGAGATCGGACGGGCGTGCTCGGCGATCCGCACGGTGATCTCGGTGCAGACCTCGCTGGTGTGCTCGGGGATCGTGCGGTGGGGGACGGAGGAGCAGAGGATGCGCTACCTGCCGAAGCTGTGCTCGGGGGAGTGGCTGGGGTGCTTCGGGCTGACGGAGCCGGACACCGGATCGGACGCGGCGAACCAGCGCACGAGGGCCGTGAGGACGGACTCGGGATGGGTGATCAACGGGGCGAAGATGTGGATCTCGATGGGGAACTACGCGAAGGTGGCGCTGATCTTCGCGCAGACGGACCCCTCCAAGGGGCACCGGGGGCTGGGGTGCTTCCTCGTGGACACCGACCAGCCGGGCTTCAAACCGCAGCCGATCGAGCACAAGATGGGATTGCACGCCTCGGACACGGCGGCGATCTCCCTGGAAGACGT
This sequence comes from Solirubrobacteraceae bacterium, assembly GCA_035501635.1. Classification (GTDB taxonomy): domain Bacteria; phylum Actinomycetota; class Thermoleophilia; order Solirubrobacterales; family Solirubrobacteraceae; genus Palsa-744. Next base: position 1,416 of record DATJVV010000285.1, read on the forward strand.
GGAGGTCGGCGAGGACGGCCTTTTGGGGGAGATCGGAGACGGGTTCAAGGTGGCGATGAGCTCGCTGGACTCGGGGCGCTACTCGGTGGCCGCGGGGTGCGTGGGGATCTGCCAGGGATGTGTGGAGGAGTCGGTGCGCTACGCCAGGGAGCGGGAGCAGTTCGGGCGGCCGATCGGGAGCTTCCAGCTGGTGCAGGCGATGATCGCGGACATGGTGCTCAAGACGGACGCCTCGCGGATGCTGGTGTGGCGGGCGGGGTTCCTCAAGGACAGGGGCCGGCCGAACACCACGGAGACCTCGATCGCGAAGCTGCACGCCACGGAGGCGGCGGTGGAGTGCGCGAACACGGCCATCCAGGTGCACGGAGGGGCGGGGTACGTGGACGACCACCCGGTGGAGAGGTGGTTTCGGGACGTGAGGGTGACGACCCTCTACGAGGGCACCAGCCAGATCCAGAAGCTGATCATCGGGCGGGCGATGACGGGCCTGAACGCGCTGGTGCCGGGCTGAGCCAGATGAGGCCGGCGGGAACGATCGGGGTGCTGGGGGCGGGCACGATGGGCTCGGGGATCGGCCAGCTGGCGGCGAGGTCGGGGGCGAGGACGCTGCTGTACGACCCCGTGGAGGAGGCGCTCGGGAGGGGGCTGGCGCGGGCGCGGGGCGGCCTGGAGAAGGAAGCGGCGAAGGGGCGGCTGAGCGAGGAGGAGGCGCGGGCGGCGGGGGAGCGGCTGGCGTCGGTGGGGAACCTGGAGGAGCTTGCGGAGTGCGAGCTGGTGATCGAGGCGGCGCCGGAGAGGCTTGAGATCAAGCACGAGCTGTTCGGGCGGCTCGAGGAGGTGGTGGCCGGGGAGTGTGTGCTGGCGAGCAACACGTCGTCGCTGCCGATCACGAGGATCGCGGCGGCGCTGGCACGGCCGGAGCGGGTGGTGGGAATGCACTTCTTCAATCCGGCGCCGTTGATGAGGCTGCTGGAGGTGGTGGCGGGAGAGCTCTCGGACGAGCGGTCCCTGGAGCTGGCCACGGCCACGGGGGAGGCGATGGGCAAGCGCACGATCCGGGCGAAGGACGGGCCGGGGTTCCTGGTGAACCGGTGCAACCGGCCGTTCGGGCTGGAGGGGTTGAGGCTGCTGGGAGAGGGCGTGGCGGACGTGGAGACGATCGACCGGATCGCGAGGATGGGCGGGGGCTTCAGGATGGGGCCGTTCGAGCTCTCGGACCTGGTGGGGGTGGACACGGGGCTGGCGGTGTCGGAATCCTTCCACGAGCTCAGCTTCGGAGAGCCCCGGTGGCGGCCCTCCACGATCCAGGCCCAGCGGGTGGCGGCGGGATTGCACGGGAGAAAGAGCGGCCGGGGCTACTACGACTACAGCCAGGACCCCTACCGGGAGCCCGACCCAACACCCCCGCGGGCGGGGGGCGGGGAGGGCCTGGTGGCGATCCTGGGAGAGGGCCGGCTGGCGGTGGAGCTGCGGGAGGCGGCGGCGGGGGCGGGCTATGAGGTGAGCTCCCAGCGAGAGGTCACCCGGGGGCTGGCGAGCCTCACGGTGGAGTGCGAACCCCGGGGAGATGGTTGGGGGGGTGGGCATCCGGCGGTGGAGACTCGAGGGCGAGCGGGAAACGCCACGGAGAGCTGGAGCACACGGGCGGGGGGAGCAACCGCGGCCGGCCATCCGGGCCGGCCGGACCCGCAGCCGGTTGCGTTGCGGCGCGTGGGGAGCGCGGGCGAGGACCCTCCGGGAGGGGATCGCGGCGGGGAGCGCGGCGGGGATCGCGGCGGGGAGCGAGGCGAGGAGCGGCCCACGATGCTGCACCCGGCGGAGCCCGAGCCGTTGCGCCCGCCGCGGGTGGTGCTGTGCGCGGAGGCCTCCCTGAGCGGCCTGGAGGGTGAGGGGGACGCGGTTGGCTTTCACGTGATGGGGCCGCTGGAGCGGACGGCGCTGGTGGAGCTCACGCGCGGCCGGCGGTCCTCGGCGGCGGCGGCGGTGCGGGCGGAGAGGTTCTTTCAGACGCTGGGCAAGGCGACCGTGTGGGTGGGAGACGGGCCGGGGCTGGTTCTGGGGCGGATGGTGTGCCAGCTGGTGAACGAGGCGGCGTTCGCGCTGGGCGAGGGGGTTGGGTCGGCGCGGGACATCG
>DATJVV010000286.1:0-6592 GCA_035501635.1 Solirubrobacteraceae bacterium
CAGTGAAGAGCACGGCACCTTCACCGTGGAATACACGCTTCCCGAACCGGCCCTCAACGACTCGGTGAAGCTGTTGTTCGAAGGGGAAGCCACCGGGCTCACCACCGTCACGCTCGCGAACGTGGCGGTGGGCAGGCACGCGGCGATCGTCAACCCGGCCGATCCGATCGAACACGCCGAAGTGGAGAGCAGCAGCCCGCTGAAGCTCAAATCGGACAAATACAAACTGACGCTCTCCTACCAGGACTCCGCCGGCAACCCCCAGGCAAGCTCCAGCGCGATCTCGCTCACGATCGACCGGCGCTGCAAAGCCGGCCACTACGCGAGCTCGGGCGGCGAAGAACCCTGCCAGGAAGCCACACCCGGCCATTACGTGGCGGCGGTCGGCGCTGAAGCCCAGCTGCCGTGCCTGGTGGGCACCTACAGCTCCGAAGCGGCGGCCACCCTCTGCCTGCCGAGCCCGGCGGGCCACTACGCGCCGGCGGCGAGCCCGGGCGCGATCGCGTGCCCCCCGGGAACGCACGACCCCGACACGCACTCCACCTCCGAAGCGGCCTGCAAACCAGACGTCCCCGGAACCTGGTCGGAATTGGGAGCGAGCGAAGCGACGCTCTGCGAACCGGGCACCTACGCGGTGGAATACGAAAGCCACACGTGCACGCCCGCGGAACTGGGGCACTTCGTGGAAGTGCAGGGCGCGAGCGCTCAGCGGCCCTGCGCTCCCGGCACCTACAGCAACGAGACTCAGACCGCCCACTGCAAGCTCGCGCCGCTTGACACCTACGCGCTGGAAGGAGCCATCGAACCGACGGCCTGCCCGGCGGGCACGCGGACGCTCAGCGAAGGGCAATCCGAATGCACACCCGTTCCGCCGGCCGCGCCCGCCACGACGAGCGGTGGCGGCTCGACCACGATCGACTCGACCACCATCAACAACACGTTCCTCACCTCGACCGCCGCTCCCCTCGTGCGGGCTCCGGCGCCCGCGCCGACGATCACGGGCCTGAGGATCGACCGCACGCGCATCCATCGCGCGACGCTGGCCGGCGCGACGGCGGCGAAGCACGGCGCCGAGGTGTCCTACCGGCTGAGCGCGAGGGCGAAGGTGAGATACACGCTGCTGCGAAGCGCCTCGGCGCACGGCAAGAGCTGCACAGGCAGGCACGCGCGCTGCCACACGGTGAGCGCCCTCACGAGCGCGACGCTGCGGGCCGGCCGGCAGCGGGCGAGCCTCGTAAGCATCCTCGCGGGCGTGCGCGCCCGTCACGGCGCCCGCCATGCCCACCGAGCGCTCTCGCCCGGGAGATACGTGCTGCAGGCGCAGGCGCTGGGGGCCGCGGGCGCGCGCTCGAAGGTCGCGAGCGTGGCCTTCACGATCCTCGCGCGTTAGCACCTCGCAGACGTCCCGAGGGCCTGCCGGGAAGGTGGGGAGGCGCCGCTAGTGTGAGAGGGGATGGGACTGGATCGCCGGTGGTGGGCTCTGATCGCGATCTGCGGCGGCACGTTCATGCTGCTCGTGGACCTCACGATCGTGCAGGTGGCGCTGCCGCGGATCCAGCGGGAGCTGGACGCGAGCTTCACGAGCCTGCAGTGGGTGATCGACGCCTACGCGCTGACCCTGTCGGCGCTGATCCTCACGAGCGGCACGCTCGCGGACCGGCTGGGGCGCAAGCGGGTGTTCCTGGGCGGGGTTGCCATCTTCACGCTGGCATCGCTGGCGTGCGGGCTCTCCGACGGCGCCACGGCGCTGATCGCGGCGCGGGCGGTGCAGGGGATCGGGGGGGCGGCGATGTTCGCGACCTCGCTGGCGCTGATCGCCCAGGAGTTCGAGGGCCCGCAGCGGGGCACGGCGATCGCGGCGTGGGGGGCGACGGTGGGCGGCGCGGTGGCGGTGGGGCCGCTGGTGGGGGGCATCCTCACCGACGGGCTGGGGTGGCAGTGGATCTTCTTCGTGAACATCCCCGTGGGGGCGGCCACGCTGGCGATCGCGGGCACGCGGATGCACAACGTCAAGGACCCGAACGCCAGGCGCCTTGACTGGGGCGGGCTGGTGACGTTCTCGGGGGCGCTGTTCATGCTGATCTTCGCGCTGCTGCGGGGCGGCGAGGAGGGCTGGGGCAGCACGCTGATCGTGGGGCTGCTCTGCGGGGCGGCGGCGATGCTGGCGGCGTTCGTGGCGCTGGAGCTGCGCCAGGAGCGGCCGATGTTCGACCTCTCGCTGTTCGCCAACCGGTCCTTCTGCGGCGTCTCGGCGGCCACCTTCCTGCTCGGCGGGGGCATGTTCGCGATGTTCCCCTACCTGACCCTCTACCTCCAGGACGCGCTGGGCTACTCGCCGCTGCAAGGAGGCCTGCGGCTGCTGCCGGCGACGCTGCTGACGTTCGTCACGCCGCTGGCCACGCGACGGGCCACCGCGCGGATGGCGCCGGCGGTGCCGCTGGCGGCGGGGCTCGGCCTGACGGGCCTGGGGATCGCGCTGATGAGCGGCCTCACGGTGCACTCCACCTGGACGGCGCTGCTGCCGGGGCTGCTGCTCACGGGCGTGGGCATCGGGCTGGCGAACCCGGCGATCGCGCACATCGGGCTGGGGGTGGTGGCGCCGCAGCGCAGCGGGATGGCGTCAGGCATCAGCAACACCTTCCGGGTGGGCGGCCTGGCGATCGGGGTGGCGGCGCTCGGGGTGATCTTCCAGAGCCACCTCGCGGCGAGCCTGCAGAGCTCCCTGGGCAAGCCCGTGCCGGGGCTCGCCAGGGCGGTGGCCTCGGAGGGCACGCGGGCCGCGTCGACGGGACACGCGGGGCTCGTGCAGGCGGCGCTGGAGGCGTTCACCAGCAGCCTGAACACGATCCTGCTGATCGGCGCGGGCGCGGTGCTCACGGGCGCGGCGCTGGGAGCGGCGCTGGTGCGGGCCAGAGACTTCTACCGCTTCCCCTCCGTGGCCCACCCGGCGAGCGGGCGCGCGCAGGCGCCGGGTGAGGGCGAGCGGGCCGAGGGGGCGCCGAGCGGCTACGCTGAGACGGCGGAGGTCACACGATCGTGAGCGACAACACAGGAGGAAACAGAGTGTCTCTACAGCTCGGCGACACGGCACCGGACTTCGAAGCGCAGACCACCGAGGGGCCGATCCGGTTCCACGAGTGGATCGGCGACTCCTGGGCGGTGCTGTTCTCACACCCCAAGGACTTCACGCCGGTGTGCACCACCGAGCTCGGGTACATGGCGAAGATCAAGCCGGAGTTCGACCGGCGCAACGTGAAGATCATCGGCCTCTCGGTGGACCCGGTGGACAAGCACTCGGGCTGGGCGCAGGACATCGAGGAGACGCAGGGAACGGCTCCCAACTACCCGATCATCGGCGACTCCGACTACGCGGTGTCAAAGCTCTACGGGATGCTCGCGGCGGACGTCTCGGGCGACGCGGCCGGGCGCACGCCGGCGGACAACCAGACGGTGCGCAACGTGTTCGTGATCGGGCCAGACAAGAAGATCAAGCTGATTCTCGTCTACCCGATGACCACCGGGCGCAACTTCGACGAGGTGCTGCGGGTGATCGACTCGCTGCAGCTCACCGCCGACCACAAGGTGGCCACGCCCGTGAACTGGCAATCGGGCGAGGACGTGATCATCGCGGGCTCGCTCAACGACGAGCAGGCCAAGGAAATATTCGGCACCTGGAAGGCGCCGAAGCCCTACATCAGGATCGTGCCCCAGCCGCGCTGAGCGCTCACGTGGTCACCAGCGTCCCCGGCCCCACCTCGTCGATCGAGGCGTAGCCGCTGAGGGCCATCGCGAGATCGAGGTCGGCGAGAAACGAGCGCAGCACCTCCACCACGCCCGGGGCGCCGCCAAGGGCGAGGCCCCAGATGTAGGGGCGGCCGAGCAGCACCGCGCGGGCGCCCAGGGCGAGCGCCTTCAGGGCGTCGGAGCCCGTGCGGATGCCGCTGTCGAAGAGCACCTCGCAGCGGCCGGCCACCGCGTCGACCACGCCGGGAAGCGCGTCGAGGGCGCCGATGGCGCCGTCCACCTGGCGGCCGCCGTGGTTTGAGACGAGCACACCCTGCACGCCGTGCTCCACCGCCAGGCGGGCGTCGTCGGGATGGAGGATGCCCTTGAGCACGATCGGCAGGTCGGTGCGCTCGCGCAGGAACGCGAGGTCCTTCCAGGTGACGGTGGGGTTGGCGAACTGCCAGGCCCACTGGCCGATGGCGGCCTGCATGTCCTCCTCGGGCGGCGCGGCGAGCAGCCCGCGAAAGACGGGGTCCTGGAGATAGTTGACGTTGCCCTCCCCCCACAGGAACGGCAGGAAGCCGTTGGTGAGGTCCGCCGGGCGCCAGCCCAGCAGCCAGGTGTCGAGGGTCACCACGATCGCGCTGTAGCCGGCCGCCTGCGCGCGTGCCACGAAGCTGGCGGCGAGCTCGCGGTCGCGGGGCCAGTAGAGCTGATACCAGCGCGCCAGCTCTCCGCCGGCCCGCGCGATCTGCTCGATGGTGTGGGAGGCGGCGGTGCTCGCCACGAACGGCACGCCCACCTCCGCGGCGGCGCGCGCCATCGCGAGCTCTCCCTCGGCGTGGGCGAGCGTCTGCACGCCGATCGGCGCGAGCAGCACCGGCGCCGCCAGCTCCGTGCCGAGCACCGTGCGGGAGAGCGAGCGCTGCGAGACGTCGCGCAGCATGCGGGGCACGATGCGCCAACGATCGAACGCCGCCCGGTTGGCCGCCATCGTCTTGCCCCGGCCGGCGCCGCCGGAGATGTAGCCGCTCGGGCCGTCCGCCAGCAGCCCGTAGGCGTCGCGCTCCAACCGCCGCCAGTCCAGCGGGCGCGCGGGCCGCTGCCCGCCCATGCTGCCGCGCAGGTAGATCTCGTACTGGTAGTTGGCGAAGGGGATCTGGTCGGTCATCGGGCGCGGAACTCTATCGGGCGCTCACGAACGAACACGGGCGAACCCACCACCAGCGGTCAGTCGGAAACGTAAACCTGGCCTTGTCTCGTAGCGTGTCGAGCTGTCAAAGCGCCTGCGCACGGCGCCACCGAGATCTCACACCTTGTCGTCGCGTGAGACATCTGCCCGCTAGAGTTGATATATTGGAATTTGTCCCACAACCGGCACCGAGAATGTGTCGCGGGTTCAGCCGAGGCAAGTCCTGGCGAGACGCCCGGATGGTTAGCCGCAGGTCCCCGATTCAAGTGTGTGGAGCAGGTTAACTGTAGTTCGAACTGGCCGTCTCAAAGAACATGAAGGCATCAAAGTCTTAAGCTTAAAACGTGGGGAATTTCAAGCTCAAGTTCGGCAGCCTCATAACGATCATATGTAAACACGTCCATATCCGCGGAGTGGCGGCTGCTGTCGGCGGCGGCGCGCCGGCGGACGTCGCTGCTCGCGTGGGCCGTGATTTTCGCCCAGGCGGTGTTCCTCGGCGGATGGGTGCTCGGGGTGGCGCTGGCGGCGCTTGACCGCACTCCTCACAGGCGATAGGCTGACGGATGGCGAGTCGCTTTGCGAGGCTCGGTCGAGTCTGCCGAGTACAAGCACCTCGTCCTCGGATTGATTCTTCCTGAAGTACATCTCCGCGCTCGCCATTCGCCCCGAGCGGCCGTGTCCCATCATGACGGCAGTCGCAAACACACACGCAGGGGAGACCGGACACGAGCGAGCCACGATGGATCAGCGACCTATCACACGCCGCGCGACCGGTCTCGCCGGGATTGGCGCGGCGGTCCTGTTCGGTGTCGGCAATGCACTGTGGGCGTTTGACCAGCCGCACGCTGGCGCTTCGACGCGCACGATTCTCGCTTTCTACAAACACACCTCCGGGGGGATCATCGCCGGAGCGAGCCTCAGCCTTGTCTCGTGCGCGCTGCTCGTTCTGTTTGCAAGCGGTGTTCGCGCGATCCTGCGCGAGCACGAGGGCGATGACCTGTTCGCCACCACCGCCTTCGGTGGTGTGCTCCTGTTGATCGGTGCTGGGCTTGGCGCGGAGACCATCAACATGGTCGGAGCGCTGCGCGCGGGCGATGACCAGCTCACACCGGAGCTGGCTCGTGTGCTGTTCGAAATCTCCTACGTCCTCGGGTACAACGCCGCTGGGGTTGGTATCGGCGTCGCGCTGCTTGCTACGTCGACAATCGCGCTGCGAACCCGCGGACTTCTGCCGCGCTGGTTCGCACTGCCGCTGCTCATCGCCGGACTCGCGTTCCTCACCCCACTCTCCCGATTTCTGCTGGCCCCGGCCGTCTTGCTGCTGATCGCGGTATCAGCACAGCTCCTGCGCACCCCAACCTCGAGGCACGGGCCACAGCCACCCAGAGCAACCAGGCTCTTTCCGTCGACGCCGTCGAGTCCCTCGCGTATCTGAACCGCGCGCGCACAGCACGCAATCTGCGCACCACCCTCGGCATCGCCCAGGGCCGCCCCGGTGGCAGCCGTCGACCGCGACGCCGAGCTGATCGAACGGCAGGACATCGCCCGCGCCGCTGTCGCGCAGCTCGGCGCCGAGACCCTCGTTACCGTCTCACCTGGGCGCGGTCATCGCGGTGCGCGCAGGGAGGCAGGCCTGCTGCACGGTCCGACTCCTTTTACGCGCCACACGGCTCG
>DATJVV010000287.1:0-5297 GCA_035501635.1 Solirubrobacteraceae bacterium
CGCGGGCTTCAGGCCCGACAGAGAGGAGCAGTGATGGAGGCGATCGAGACCATCTCCGGCGCGACCAGCCACCTCGACCGCGCCGACGTCGACACGGACCAGATCATGCCCAAGCAGTTCCTCAAGCGCGTGGAGCGCTCGGGCTTCGGCCAATACCTGTTTTACGACTGGGCGAAGGAGCCCGGCTGGGAGCTGCCCGCCAACCCGATCCTCGTGGCGGGCGAGAACTTCGGCTGCGGCTCCTCACGCGAGCACGCACCGTGGGGCCTGCAGGACTACGGCTTCCAGGCGATCGTGGCGCCGAGCTTCGCCGACATCTTCTACTCCAACTGCACGAAGATCGGCCTGCTGCCGGTCGTGCTGAGCGAGGAGGACTGCCACAGCCTCGCCCGCGCCGGTGCGGGAGAGATCGACCTCGAGGCCCAGGAGGTGCGCTTCGCCGGCGAGCAGGTTCCCTTCACGATCGACCACGAGATCCGCCGGCGGCTGCTGGCGGGCCTGGACGACGTGGCGGTGACGCTCACCTCGCGGGACGCGATCGCCGAGTACGAACAGACGCGCGAGCGCTCCGGGCCGGTGACCACCGCGCTCTGACGGGCGCCTCCGCGCCCGAGCGCCGTCCGCGCACGCGAAGCCCTACGATCACGTTTTCATGCCCAAGCGCATCGTCACCCTCCCCGGCGACGGGATCGGCCCCGAGATCATGGCCGCCTGCCTGCGCGTGCTCGACGCCGTGGGCGAGTTCGCCTACGAGGAGCACCCCTTCGGCGGGGCTTCCATCGACGCCCACGGCGAGCCGCTCACCGAGGAGACGCTCGGGGCGTGCGAAGAGGCCGACGCGGTGCTGCTCGCGGCGGTGGGGGGGCCGAGGTGGGACAGCACCGACCCCGACGAGCCGCGCCCCGAGCAGGGGCTGCTCGGCCTGCGCAAGGGCCTTGGCCTGTACGCCAACCTGCGCCCCGTCAGGCCGCTGCCGGCGCTGTATGACGCCTCGCCGCTCAAGCGCGAGCGCATCGAGGGCACCGACCTGCTGGTGGTGCGCGAGCTCACCGGGGGCATCTACTTCGGCGAGAAGCTCCGCACCGACGAGTCCGCCTCGGACCTCTGCGAATACACCTTCGCGGAGATCCAGCGCATCGCGCGCGTGGCCTTCGAAGCGGCGCGCGCGCGGGTCACGAGCGTGGACAAGGCCAACGTGCTCGAGACCTCGCGCTTCTGGCGCCAGGTGGTCGGGGACGTGCACTCGCGCGAGTTCCCCCACGTCGAGCTCGAGCACGTGCTCGTGGACAACGCCGCGATGCGGCTGATCGCCTCGCCCCGGCACTTCGACACGATCCTCACCGAGAACATGTTCGGAGACATCCTCAGCGACGAGGCCGCGATGATCGCCGGCTCGATCGGCCTGCTGCCGAGCGCCTCCCTCGGCGGCGACGGACCGGGGCTGTTCGAGCCCGTGCACGGCTCCGCGCCGGACATCGCGGGAACGGGAGCGGCCAACCCGCTGGCGATGTTCCTCTCCGCCGCGATGATGCTCCGCCACGGGCTCGATCTGCCCGGGGCCGCCGCGGCGGTAGAATCGGCTGTTCAGAGCGCCCTCGCCGAGGGCCTGCGCACACCGGATCTGGGGGGCGAGACGGGCACCGCGGGGGCGACCGAGGCAGTGCTCGCCCACCTATAGGAGGAGATCGACGTGGAGCCCACCGAACTGATCTGGATGAACGGCCGGTTCGTTGCGTGGGAGGAGGCCCGCGTGCACGTGCTCACCCACGGCCTGCACTACGGCACGGGCGTGTTCGACTCGATGCGCTGCTACGAGACGGATTTGGATCCCACCCGCCCCCCGGCGGTGTTCCGCAACGTCGATCACCTGCGGCGCCTGCTGCGCTCCGCCGAGCTCTACTACATGGAGGTCCCCTACACCATCGAGCAATTGCGCGCGGCAACGCTCGAGCTGGTGGCGCGCAACAACCTCTCCTCCTGCTACATCCGCCCGCTGGTGAACTGCTCCTACGGCCAGATGGGCCTGAACTCGCTGGGCAGCCAGGTGGACGTGACGATCGCCTGCTGGGAGTGGGGTGTCTACCTCGGCGAGGACGGCGCCAGCAATGGCGTGCGCGCGAAGGTCTCCTCCTGGCGGCGCATCAGCCCCGACTCGCTGATCCCCCACGCCAAGGCCTCGGGCCAATATCTGAACAACGTGCTCGCGAAGGTGGAGTCGGTGAAGGCCGGCTATGACGAGGCGATCCTGCTGGACTCCCGCGGGCACGTGTGCGAGGGCACGGGCGAGAACATCTACATCGTGCGCGATGGCGAGATCGCCACGCCCGGCCAGCACAACTCGATCCTCGAGGGCATCACGCGCCGCTCGGTGATCCAGATCGCCCGGGATCTCGGCTACAGCGTCGTGGAGCGAAACATCGCCCGCGCCGAGCTCTACCTCGCCGAGGAGGTGTTCATGACCGGCACCGCCGCCGAGCTGGTGCCGGTGCGCGAGGTCGACGACCACCCGATCGGCGCCGGCGAGCCGGGCGAGATCACGCGGGTGCTGCAGGGCGCCTTCGCCGACGCCGTGCACGGGCGCTCAGAGCGCTACCGCGAGTGGCTGGATCCGGTGCCCGTGCCCGCGCCTCAGGCCACGGCGACCTGATGAGCGTGCTCGAGCTCTACGACGCCACCCTGCGCGACGGCATGGGGGGAGGCGGCATGAGCCTCACCGCCCAGGAGAAGGTGCGGGTGGCGCACGCGCTGGACGAGCTCGGCATCGATCTCGTGGAGGCCGGCTTTCCCGCCTCAAACCCCAAGGAGCTCGAGCTGTTTCAGCTGCTCTCGCGCGAGCGCTTCGCCCACGCGCGGATCGTCGCCTTCGGCATGACCCGCCGCCGGGACACCCGCGCCGACCGCGACGAGGGGCTGCTCACCCTGGCGGACTGCTTCGCGGAGATCTGCACGCTCGTGGGCAAGGCCTCGATGCTGCACGTGGAGCGGGTGCTGAAGGTGAGCCCGGCCGAGAACCTCGCGATGATCTCCGAGTCGATCGCCTTCCTGGTGGAGCAGGGCAAGCGGGTGCTCTTCGACGCCGAGCACTTCTTCGACGGCGCCAAGCTCGACCTCGAGTACTCCCTGGAGTGCGTGCGCACGGCAAGCGAAGCGGGCGCCGAGCGGGTGGTGCTGTGCGACACCAACGGGGGCTCGCTGCCCGACGACATCCGCGCTGGGGTGAGCACCGCCCGGGCCACCGACTTCCTGGGCAAATACGGCATTCACACCCACGACGACAGCGGCTGCGCTGTGGCCAACACGCTCGTGGCGGTGCAGTCTGGCGCCACCCAGGTGCAGGGCACGATCAACGGCGTGGGCGAGCGCACCGGCAACGCCAACCTGCTCACGCTGATCGCCGACCTGCAGCTGAAGATGGGCTTCGAGCTGATGCCCCCCGAGCGCATGGCCAAGCTCACCTCCACGGGCCACTTCCTCGACGAGCTGCTCAACCGCACGCCCAACCCCGCCCAGCCCTACGTCGGCCGGCACGCCTTCGCGCACAAGGCGGGCATGCACGCCGCGGGCGCCAGGGAGACCGCGGAGGCCTTCGAGCACATCGACCCGGCGCTCGTGGGCAACCACGGCGAGGTGCTGATATCCGAGCTCTCGGGCAGGGCCGCGATCGCCGAGAAGGCCGCCGCGGCGGGAATCCCCACCGACGAGGAGTTCCTCGCGCGGGTGCTCGCGCGGGTGAAGGAGCTCGAGCATCGCGGCTTTCAGTTCGAGGCCGCCGACGGCTCCTTCGAGCTGCTGATGCGCCGCGAGGCCGGCGGGGACTACGAGCCGCTGTTCAAGCTCGACTCCTGGCGGGTGATCGTCGAGCGCGACGAAGCGGGGCGGGTGCGCACCGAGGCCACGATCCGGATCGAGATCGCCGGCGAGCGCCACGTGCGCACCGCCGAGGGCAACGGGCCGGTGCACGCCCTGGACCGGGCGCTGCGCGAGGCGATCGTGGCGATCCACCCCCACCTGCGCGAGATCCAGCTGGTGAACTTCAAGGTGCGCATCCTCGACGAGAGCAAGGGCACCGGCGCGGTCACCCGCGTGCTGATCGACGCCTCCGACGGCCATCGGGAATGGGGCTCGATCGGCGTCTCGGAGAACCTGATCGCGGCCTCCTGGGACGCGCTGGTGGACTCGCTGGAATACGGCATGCTCGGCGGCCGGGTGGCGCAGGGCGCCGGGCGCCGGGACGCGTGAGCCCGCCGGAGCTCTTCTCCGTCCCCGGGGCCGGCGGCCTCTCCCGGCGCGAGCGGCCGGGGGGCGGCGAGGAGCGGGAGGCGGAGACGATCCCGCTCGCGCGGCCGCTGCTGGGGCGCGCGGAGGAGCACGCGGTGCTCGAGACGCTGCGCTCCGGGCGCCTCTCGCTGGGGCCGCGGGTGCAGGAGTTCGAGCTGCGCTTCGCCGCCAAGCTCGGGGTCGCGTGCGCGAGCGCGGTGAGCAGCGGCACGGCGGGCCTGCACCTGGCGCTGCGGGCGGTGGGGGTGGGGGCGGGCGACGAGGTGATCACGAGCCCCCTCTCCTTCGTGGCCTCCGCCAACGCCGTCCTCTACGAGCGGGCGCGGCCGGTGTTCGCGGACATCGACCCCGTTACCCTCAATCTCGACCCGGCGGCGGCGGAGGCGGCGATAACCGGGCGCACGCGGGCGATCCTGCCGGTGCACGTGTTCGGCTATCCCGCGGACATGGACGCCTTCGAGCGGATCGCGAAGCGCCACGGCCTGGCGCTGGTGGAGGACGCCTGCGAGGCGCTCGGGGCGGTGCACCGCGACGGGCGCCCGGTGGGCGGACGGGGCAACCCGGCGGTGTTCGGCTTCTACGCCAACAAGCAGATCACCACGGGGGAGGGCGGCATGGTGGCGCTCGGGGACCCGGCGCTGAAGCGGCGCATCGACAGCGAGCGAAACCAGGGCCGGGCGCCGGACATGGGCTGGCTCGACCACGATCGCCTTGGCTTCAACTACCGCCTCTCCGACGTGGCCTGCGCCCTGGGGATCGTGCAGCTGGCGCGGCTGCCCGAGCTGATGGCCGCGCGCGGCCAGGTGGCGGCGCTCTACCGGGAAACGCTCGCGGAGATCGAGGGACTGGAGCTCCCCTGCGAGAACACGGACCGTGACAAACGCGGCTGGTTCGTGTTCGTGGTGCAGCTGCCCCGGGAGGTGGATCGCGACGACACCGTGCGGGCGCTGGCCGAGCGGGGGGTCCAGAGCAAGCCCTACCTGCCGGCGATCCACCTGCTGAGCTTCTACCGCGAGCGC
>DATJVV010000288.1:0-4952 GCA_035501635.1 Solirubrobacteraceae bacterium
GGGGGGGGTGGCGGCGGGGGCGGGGGCGGCGGCGCAGGGGGCGTCGGTGTCGGTGGCGAGCATGGTGGAAGCGGGCCTGAACTGCCTGCCGGTGGGGCTGCTGTTCCTGGGCCTGGGGGCGCTGGGGTTCGGGGTTGCGCCGCGGGCGAGCGTGGGGGTGGCGTATGGGCTGGTGGCGGTGGCGTTCGTGTGGGACCTGTTCGGCTCGCTGCTGGGGGCGCCGAGGTGGCTGGTGGAAGCGTCTCCCTTCCAGCACGTGGGGCTGGTGCCGGCGCAGCCCTTGCACGGGGGTGCGGCGGCGGCGATGGTGGGGCTGGCGTTGGTGTGCGGGCTGGGGTCGATCGGGGCGTTCGCGCGGCGGGACCTGGTGGGGGCTTGAGGCCGCCGGGGGCCGGGCGGGGCAGGCGCCGGGAGCGCCCGGCGGGCGGACGTGAGGGAGACGCCTGCGGCAAACCCCTGAGCGGGTTGGGTGCTGGATGCGGATGTTCGGGGAAGGGCTAGCGGGGAGTATGCGGGGGCAGCGTTTGACACCGACTCGACGGCCACTTGACAGGGGACCTGAGAGGCAAGCGAGAGGAACGGGCCTTGGCGGCACTGCAGAGAGCACACGAGCGGGAGCACCTGCTGGAGCGATTGCACGAGCTGCGGCGGCTGGTGCCGGCGTTCGCGGAGGAGCTGGCGAGCACGCGGCGGCAGGCGGCGACGCTGCGGGTGGAGAACCGGCGGCTGCTGGAGCAGGTGCGCAGGCTGCAGCGACTGCAGGGACACGAGGCCGAACACGACTTGAGCATGCACGGCGAGCACGCCGGGAGCCACGCGAGCGGAGCGGGGCGCTGAGGGAGCGGATCGGAGAGATCGCCGGGCAGGAAAGCCGTTTGGCATCTGGTCTCCCTCCCGGATGTCGAGCGATGTGGCGCGGGCGGCGGCACGTATGTGGTCGTCGCCCGGCGCCCGCTCTGAGGTCGTGAACGGCGAGGAGGACCCCCAGCGCGGGCGGGTGCCCGTTTCCACCGCGGACGATCGGGGCGCCGATGCACGGGAGGGGAGTGGCGAGGGCGCGAACCCGGAGGAGGCGGCGGCGCTGCTGCTGCGGGACCTGCGCAGCTCGCGGGAGGGCCTCTCGAGCGCGGAGGCGGCGCGGAGGCTGCTGCAGTTCGGGCCCAACGAGCTGGTGCGGCGCGGGGGAAGGCGCTGGCCGCGGGAGCTGTTGCGGCAGTTCAGCCACCCGCTGGCGCTGCTGCTGTGGGCGGCGGCGCTGCTGGCCTGGCTGGCGGGGATCGAGGCGGTGGCGGCGGCGATCGTGGTGGTGATCGCGATCAACGCGTTCTTCGCTTTCGTGCAGGAGCGGCAGGCGGAGCGGGCGGTGGAGGCGCTGGCGGAGTTCCTGCCCGAGCGGGCGAAGGTGCTCCGGGACGGGGCGCGGCGGACGATCGCCGCGCGGGAGCTGGTGCGGGGGGACGTGCTGGTGCTGGAAGAGGGGGATCGGATCTCCGCGGACGCGCGGCTGCTGGAGGGGGCGGTGGAGGTGGACCTCTCGACGCTGACGGGAGAGCCCTACCCGGTGGTGCGATCGGCGGAGCTGATCGACACGCAGGTGCCGCTGCTGCAGGCGCGGGAGCTGGTGCTGAGCGGCACGAGCGCCACCGAGGGGGAGGCGCGGGGGGTGGTGTTCGCGACGGGGATGCACACAGAGCTCGGGCGGATCGCGGCGCTCTCGGAGCGGGTGAGCGCGGAGGAGAGCCCGCTGGAAGCGCAGGTGCGGCGGGTGGCGTGGCTGATCGCGCTGATCGCGGTGGCGATGGGGGTGGCGTTCATGCCGATCGCGATGCTCGGCGCGGGGCTGTCGTTCACGGGGGCGGCGGTGTTCGCGGTGGGGTTGCTGGTGGGCAACGTGCCGGAGGGCCTGCTGCCGGTGATCACGCTGGCGCTGGCGGTGGGCGTGCGGGGGCTGGTGCGGCGGGGGGCGGTGGTGAAGCGGCTGAGCGCGGTGGAGACGCTCGGGTCCACGGACGTGATCTGCACGGACAAGACGGGGACGCTGACCGAGAACCGGATGCGGGCGAGCGCGGCGTGGACGCCGGTGGAAGCGATGGGCTTCGACGGCGATCGGCCCGGGGGCGCGCCGGGGCCGGCTCTGCTGGCGCTGGCGCAGTCGATGGCGGCGTGCAACAACGCGCAGCTCGCGGAGGACGGGCGGCCGAGCGGGGACCCCACGGAGGTGGCGCTGCTGGAAGCGTCGAGGCGGCTCGGGGTGAGGCTCTCGTCGCGGGAGCGGGAGCGGCGGCGCAGGCGGGAGTTCCGCTTCGACCCGCGGCTGAAGCTGATGTCGACGGTGGACGAGCGCGAGGGCGGGCTCTGGGTGGACGCCAAAGGGGCTCCGGAGGCTGTGCTGGCGCGGTGCGTGGGCACGCTCGACGGCGAGGGCCGCGAACGGGCCCTCTCGGAGGGGGAGCGGCGGGAGGTGGCGGCGCGGGTGGAGGGATACGCGCGGGAGGGGCTGCGGGTGCTGGCGCTCGCCAGGCGCAGGCTCGAGGGCTCGCGGGGGGCGCCGAGCGGGCGGGAGCGGGCCGAGCGGGAGCTCTGCTTCCTGGGGCTGGCGGCGATGCTCGACCCGCCGCGGCCGGAGGTGGCCGACGCGGTGGCGCGGTGCCACGCGGCGGGCATCCGGGTGATGGTGATCACGGGCGACCACGGCCTCACGGCGGCGGCGGTGGCGCGCCAGGTGGGGATCGGCGGGGCGGAGCCGACGATCGTGACCGGCCAGGAGCTCGAAGGGATGGGCGACGAGCGGCTGGGGGAGCTGCTGGGCGGAGGCGAGGAGCTGATCTTCGCGCGCAGCTCGCCCGAGACGAAGCTGCGGATCGCGGACGCGCTGCGGGAGCGGGGCCACGTGGTGGCGATGACGGGCGACGGGGTGAACGACGCGCCGGCGCTGCGGCGGGCGGACATCGGGGTGGCGATGGGCCGGTCGGGCACGGACGTGGCGCGGGAGGCCTCCACGATGGTGCTCACGGACGACAACTTCGCCACGATCGCGGTGGCGGTGCGGGAGGGGCGGCGGGTCTACGACAACATCCGCAAGTTCATCCTCTACATCTTCGCCCACAGCACGCCCGAGGTGGCTCCCTTCCTGGTGTACGCGCTGGGCGGGGGGGCGATCCCGCTGCCGCTGACGGTGCTGCAGCTGCTGGCCTTCGACGTGGGGACCGAGACGCTGCCGGCGCTGGCGCTCGGCCGGGAGCCGGCGGAGACGGGACTGATGGAGCGTGCGCCGCGCAAGCGCTCGGAGAGCGTGATCCAGCCGCCGATGCTGCTGCGGGCGTGGCTGTTCCTGGGGCTGATCGCGGCGGTGTTGGCGATGGGCAGCTTCTTCTACGTGCTCACGGGCGCGGGCTGGAGCCCCGGCGATGCCACGGGGGCGGGCACGCCGCTTCATCACGGCTACCTGCAGGCGACGACGATGACCTTCTTCGCGATGGTGGCCTGCCAGATCGGCACGGCGTTCGCGGCGCGCACCGAGCGGGCGTCGCTGCGCTCGATCGGGGTGTTCTCCAATCCGCTGCTGCTGTGGGGGATCGCGTTCGAGCTGGCGCTGGCGGGGGCGATCATGTACCTGCCGCCGCTGCAGGCGCTGCTGGCCACGGCGCCGCCGCCGCCGGAGGCGCTGGCGATCTCGCTGTGCTTCCCGTTCATCGTGTGGGGGGCTGATGAGCTGCGACGCTGGCTGGTGCGCCGGCGGGCGAGACGGTCATGATTGAGGCGTGAGGACGCTGGATCGGAGACTGGTTCGCTGCGCGCAGGCCACTCGGGTGTTCCTGTTCTGGTCGGTGGGGCTGGGAGCGGGGCAGGGGCTGTTGATCGTGGCGCAGGGGTGGCTGCTGGCGGTGGTGGTGACGGGGGCTTTCCTGGAAGGCCGGGGGGTTGGTGAGCTCGGGGGGGCGCTGACGTGGCTTGCGGTGGTGGTGTGCGCGCGGGCGGGGGTCGTGTGGGCGGGGGAGCTGGTGGCTAGCCGGTGCTCGGCGCGGGCGAAGAGCCAGCTGCGGGAGGCGCTCTTGGGACACGTGGCGGCGTTGGGTGCGGCGGGAGTGGACCTGAGCGGGGGCGCGGGCGAGAGCGGGGACGGGAAGACGGGGACGGGAATGGGGACGGGGGCGTTGGCGCTGCTGGCGGGGCGGGGGGTGGATGGGCTGGACGGGTACTTCTCGCTGTACCTGCCGCAGGTGTTCCTGTCGGTGATGGTGCCGGTGATGGTGGTGGTGGCGGTGGCGAGCGAGGACTGGATCTCGGCGGCGATTATCGCGGTGACGGTGCCGCTGATCCCCCTGTTCATGGCGCTGGTGGGTGCGGTGACGGGGGAGCGGAACGGGCGGGCGCTGGCGGTGCTGGAGGCGCTGTCGGGGCACTTCCTGGAGGTGGTGAGGGGACTGCCGACGCTGAAGGTGTTCGGGCGGTCGCGGGCGCAGGTGCGGGCGATGAGGGAGTTGGCGGAGAGCTACCGGCGGGCGGCGATGGGGGTGTTGCGGGTGACGTTTTTGTCCTCGCTGATATTGGAGCTGGTGGCGACGATCTCGGTGGCGCTGGTGGCGGTGGGGATCGGGGTGAGGCTGCTGGACGGGGATGTGGGGTTGCGGGCGGGGCTGTTCGCGCTGGTGCTGGCGCCGGAGGCGTACCTGCCGCTGAGAAGGCTGGGGGCGCACTACCACGCGAGCACGGAGGGGATGGCGGCGGGGGAGCGGGTGTTCGAGGTGCTGGAGCGGCCGCTGCCGGCGAGGGGGACGCGGCGGGACTTCCCGCGGGCGGGGCGGGCGGAGATCAGGATGGAGGGGCTCACGGTGAGCTATCCCGGGCGGGATGAGCCGGCGCTGCGGGACTTCTCGCTGCGGATCGAGCCGGGGGAGACGGTGGCGCTGGTGGGGGCGAGCGGATGCGGGAAGTCGACGGTGCTGGGAGAG
>DATJVV010000289.1:0-2594 GCA_035501635.1 Solirubrobacteraceae bacterium
ACGATCCCGCCCAGCAGCGCCGGGTCGGCGCGGAAGTGCGGCAACACGTCCTTGGCGAAGACCTCCGTGAGCCGCCGGCGGATCGCGGCCGCGAGCGCCTCGTCCACCGGCCGCGCGGTCGCGACGATCGCGTGGACCCGGTTCAGATGCTGGTCCGCCAGCAGCTCGTACTCCTCGGCGATGTCGGTGAGCAGGTCCTGCCGCCCGCGCTGCACGGCCAGCTGCAGGAACCGGATGAACGGCACCGGTGCGACGTGCGCGAGGGCCCGCTGGATCAGGCGTTGCTTCGTCTGCTTCGGTACGCGCGGCGACATGAAGACCCCGTGGAGCGCGGGGTCCGCCTTCATCACCGCCGCCACGGTCTCGATCAGCTCGCCGTAGCGCTCGACCTGGCCCGCCTTCTCGGCCACGGCCAGCAGCGTCTCGGCGTAGTTGCGGCAGACCGCGGTGTCTCTCACGACTGCGTGGTCTTCAGGCTGCTCAGGTAATCCTGCACCATCCGGCGGTCCGCCTCGGAGTCGAGGTTCCTCTCGATCACCTTGCCGGCGGCGGCCAGGGACAGCTCGACCGCCTCGCGCCGCAGGTCCGCTACGGCCTTCTCGCGCTCGGCCGCGATCTCGCGCCGCGCCCGGGCGATCAGCTCCTCGTGCTCGGCGCGCGCCCGGGCCATGATGTCCTCGCGCAGCTTCTCCCCCGCAGCGCGGCCGGCGGCGAGCAGCTCCTGCGCCTCGCCCTGCGCGGCCGCCAGCTTCTGCTGGTAGTCGGCCAGGACCCGCTGCGCGTCCGCGTTCGCCTTCTCCGCCGCCTCGATCTGGGCCTGGATCTTCTTCTCCCGCTCCTCCACCGCCTTGAGGATGCTGGGCCAGGCCCATTTCCCCAGGGCGAACAGGAGCAGCCCGAAGATCACCAGCGTCCAGAGCGAAACGCCGGGGTTGATCGTGAAGGGCCCCTTGGGGGTCTGTTCCGCCGCCTGCAGGAACAGGCTGAAGACGGGCATCAGAGCACCTTGAAGAGGAGCGCGAACACGACCGCGGCCAGCGCCACCCCCTCGACCAGCGCCGCCGTCAGGATCATCGCGCCACGGATGTCGGCCGACGCCTCCGGCTGCCGCGCGATCGCCTCGACCGCCTGGCCGCCGATCCGGCCGATCCCCAGCCCCGCGCCGATCACCGCCAGCCCCAATCCCAGTCCGGCGCCCAGCAGCGCATTGGTGTTCTTCGCGGCCGCAGCCATCGCTTCGACCGCGGCACTGTCCGGCGCAACTGCCATCATGAACATCGAACTACCTCCCGACTGCGGTTTCGAGGACGCCTAGTGCTCGTGCTGCAGCAGCCCGATGAATACGGACGTGAGCAGCGCGAAAACATAGGCCTGGATGAACGCCACCAACAGCTCGATCGCCATCATGAACAGCACGAACACCACCGACCCGCCGGCGATCGCCCAGCGGAAGTACGGGATGTTGCCGAACAGGAAGATCAGCGCCAGCAGCGAGAGCATCACGAAGTGGCCGGCGGACATGTTGGCGAAGAGACGCAGCATCAGCGCGAACGGCTTCACCAGCTTCCCGATGATCTCGATGGGCGTCATGATGAGCGTGAGCAGCACCGCTCCGATCCCGCTCGTGCCCGGCGGGGTGAAGACGATCGTTTTCAGGTACCCCTTGGGTCCGAGGGCGACGAAGCCGGAGATCTCGATCGTGAACAGGGCCGTGAGCGCCAGCGCACCGGTGACCATGTAGCTGCCCGTGGGCTTCTCGCCGTAAGGCACCAACCCCAGCAGGTTGCAGTACAGGATGAACCAGAACAGCGTGAGGATGTACGGCGCGAATCTGGCCCCGTTCTTGTGCCCGATGCTCGCGATGGCGACGTCGTTGCGGACGAACAGCACCATCGCCTCGATCATGTTGGCCACGCCGCGCGGCGCGCCGCTCCCCTGCTGCCGCTGGCGGTTCAGGGCCCGGCCGGCGAGGAACATCGTGAGCCACACCAGCACCGCCGCCACCACCATGAAGACCACGTTGCGGGTCGGCGAAAGGTCGATCGCCATCCGCCCCACGTGCACGACCCAGCCGGTCGGCAGCTGGATCGGGCCCACGTGGAGCCACTCGCCGAACGGCACCGCGACCTCGTGCGCGTCCCCCGTGCGCTCGAGGATCATCCGGCCGATGTCGGGCGTCTGCATCATTCGAGGAATCGCGTCTCCGCGTAGAGAAGCGTCAGCAGCACGGCGAGAAACCCCAGCACCATCCAGAGCGGCGGGAGCACCGCCCTGGTCGCGAACACCAGCCCCACCACCAGCAGCGCGCTCGCGCCCCGGAGCGCGATTCCCGAGGCCCAGCGCCGCACGAACTCCCCGGTCCCGGCCTTCATCCCCGGCCGGAGCAGCGCCACGGCCGCCACCTGCGCCGAGGCCGCGAGGCCCCCGCCCACCAGCGCCGCCGCGAGCCCCATCACGCCCGCGTCCAGGACGGCCAGCGCCACCACGACCAGCTGCGCCACCCCACCGATCAGGGCCGTCCGCGCCACCCAGCTCACCGGGCGTCGCTCCCCGACCCGTCCCGCTTCCGCCCCGCCCCCGGCGACTCCGCGCGC
>DATJVV010000290.1:0-8177 GCA_035501635.1 Solirubrobacteraceae bacterium
CGATGTCGACGTCGGTCAGCTCGATCGGGTCGAGCTCCATCGGCTCGACCGCCTCGCCGGCGGACGAGAGCGCGTCGGTGCCGCCCTCCATCTCGAGGTCCATGCGGATCTTGAACAGCTTCAGCGTGGGCAGCTGGCGCACCGACTCCGCGCCCGCCCGCGCCGCCAGCACCTCCAGCGTGCCGTCGAGCCCCAGCGGCGAGTCCGGCTCGGTGGCGATCGTGAACCACAGGTTGAACTCGTGGTTTCGCAGGTAGTTGTGGGACACCCCCGGGTGGCCGTTGATCACCTGGGCCGCCCGATGGGGGTACTCCGGATCGACCTTCGCCGCCACCAGCATCGAGGAGTAACCGAGCGCCCGCGTGTCGAAGATCGGCGTCACCTGGCGGATGATCCGCTGCGCCAGCAGGCGCCTCACCCGCGCCATCGCCTCAGACTCCTCCATCTCCGCCAGCTCCGCCACCCGCGCGTAGGGGCGCCGCGCGATCGGGAAGGAGCCCTGCATCAGGTTCAGCAGCCGCCGGTCCACGTCGTCGAGCGCCACCGCCGCGCCGTGCTTGCGCTCGCGCAGCTTGGGCGCCGCGGGACCGTCGGCGAGGATGCCGTCGCTCATCGTCCCCTCCCCGCCATCGCCCTCGCGGCCTCCAGGGCGTGGTAGGTGATCACCACGTCAGCACCCGCCCGGTGCAGCGAGGTGAGGATCTCCATCACCGCGGCCTCCTCCTCGAGCTGGCCCGCCCGCGCCGCCGCCCGCACCATCGCGTACTCGCCGCTGACGTTGTAGGCCGCCACCGGCAGGCCCGTCTCGCGCCCCACGGCCGCGATCAGGTCCCCGTAGGCGAGCGCCGGCTTGACCATCAGCATGTCCGCCCCCTCCGCCGCGTCCAGCGCGGCCTCCCGCAGCGCCTCGCGGCCGTTGGCGGGGTCCATCTGGTAGGAGCGCCTGTCCCCGAAGGCCGGCTCCGAGCCGGCGGCGTCGCGGAAGGGCCCGTAGAAGGCGGAGGCGAACTTCGCCGAGTACGCGAGGATCGGCAGATCGGCGAACCCCTCCGCGTCGAGCTCTGAGCGGATCGCCCCCACGCGCCCGTCCATCATGTCCGAGGGCGCCACCACGTCCGCGCCCGCCCGCGCGTGGCTCACGGCCACCCGCGCGAGCAGCTCAAGCGTGGCGTCGTTGTCCACCGCGCCGTCCCCGCCCAGCACCCCGCAGTGACCGTGCTCGGTGTACTCGCACAGGCACACGTCGGTGATCACCGTCAGCTGCGGCAGCGCCTGGCCGAGCGCCCGCAGCGTGAGCTGCACGATGCCCTCCTCGTCCCAGGCGCTCGAGCCCTCGCCGTCCTTGTGCGCGGGCACCCCGAACAGCAGCACCGCGCCCACGCCCAGCTCGTGCGCCTCGTGCGCCCGCTCCACCGCCGCCGAGATCGACAGCCGCGCCAGCGCCGGCAGCTCCAGGCCCCCGAACGCCTCCCCGGTGGGCTCCGGCCCTCCCAGACCCGCCGCGGGCTCCCGCTCGCTGACGAACAGCGGCAGCACAAGGCCCCCGGGGCGCGGCTGCGTCTCGCGCACCAGCCCGCGCAGCCCGGCGCTCGCGCGCAGCCTGCGCATACGGGTCTTCGGAAAGGCCATCGCTCCTGAGGTTACCCCAGGCGCGCCGAGCATCTGCCCCGCCCGCCCCGCCCGCCCCGCCGCGATCCCTACTCCAGGCGCCGCATGCCCAGCCGGGCGAGCGCCGCGAACAGCACGCTCAACCCGAGCAGGTGCGCCACCGAGACGCCGAGCCCCGGCGAGGCGCCGTTGACAGCCGCGTCCAGCGCCTGCAGGGCGGCCTTGAAGGGGAACGCGAACGAGATCGCCGAGATCGCCATGTAAATCCCGTGGGCCACCGCCCCCGAGGGCACCAGCGCCAGGAACGCCAGCGGCAGCGCAAGCCCGAACGCCAGCAGCGAGGCCGCCCGCACCTCCCGCGCGAGCGCGCCGATCGCCACGCCCAGCGCCCCGAAGGCCACCGCCCCGCACGCCAGCGCGACCAGCCAGCCGGCGAAGCGCGACCAGTCCAGGCTCACGAACGCCCCCACTCCCACGAGCATCGCCAGCGCCAGCACGAACCCGCAGGCCCCCGCCAGCAGGAGCTTCTCGGCCAGCAGCC
The DNA here is from genome assembly GCA_035501635.1 of Solirubrobacteraceae bacterium. Lineage (GTDB taxonomy): Bacteria > Actinomycetota > Thermoleophilia > Solirubrobacterales > Solirubrobacteraceae > Palsa-744. The sequence goes on from DATJVV010000290.1 coordinate 2,150, forward strand.
CCTCCCGCGAGAGCAGCGCGGGAGGGCCCGGGGCGGGTGGGCCCCTGAGAATGCGCGCCAGCACGTGCTCCTCGCGCTCCAGCGCCAGGCCGCCCGCGGCGAGCAGCACGCACACGAACATCAGCGACACGCTCACCGCCACCACCACCGCGAAGGTGTTCAGCGGCGTGCGCCGTCCCTGGATCGGCGTGCTCCGGATCTGAATCGGCTGGCCGATCGTCGCCAGCACGCTCCTGGCGGCGCCCAGGTTCTGGTTGGCGAAGGTCGCAAAGGCCTCGATCCTGCGCAGCTGCTCCCGCTCCGCCCCGGGGGGCGTGCGGGCGATCAGCCTGCGCAGCCGCGCCGGGATCTGGCTGAGGCCGATCATGTTCGGCGGCGCACCCAGCACCTGGGCGTTGCCGCCCTCGATCAGCGCCCCGATCGCCTGCGAGGCCGCCCGCTGGATCTGTTCGGAGAAGCCGAGGTTGGCCTGCGCGAGCGCGGAGCTCAGCTGGGCCTGCACCAGCGACTGCTCCAGCGCGTTGCCGTTGTAGAGCACCTCCACGCTGCCCTGGCTCACGCCCGATGAGACCTTCGCGGCGATGTCCCGGGGGATCACCACCGCCGCCAGCACCCTGCCGTCTTCGATGTCCTTCACCGCCTGCTCGCGACTGCCCACCCGCACGGGCCGCACCTGGTCGAAGACCTGTTCGGCGTAGCGCCCCACTTCCACCCGTCTGCCCCCCACCCCGATCGTCTGTCCCGGAGGGGTTTCGTCGACGATCGCCACGCTGGGCTTGCCGGGAGAGCGGGAGATCGCCAGGCCGATCAGCAGGGCGATCGCGATCGGGTAGATCACCAGGATCGCCACCAGCAGCCGCGAGCGGCGCAGGATCACGAGGTCCTTGGCCAGCAGCCAGCGCATCAGTGCCCGCGCGCCGCCAGGAACGCCACGAACGCTCCCTCGAAGTCGTGCTCTCCGCCGGTGGCCGCAATCAGCCGCGCGGGCGTGCCGTCGAACAGCAGCTCCCCGTCGGCCAGCACGATCGCCCGCGTGGCATGCCGGCGCACCTCGCCGAGGTGATGGGTGGAGAACAGCACCGCCGTGCCCGCCCGCGCGAGCTCGCCCACGAACCGCCACAGCCGCTCCCGCTGGCCGGGGTCCAGCGCCGAGGTGGGCTCGTCGAGGGCCAGCGCCGGCGGGTCGGCGATCAGGCCCAGCGCCACGTTCACCCGCTGGCGGTTGCCGCCCGAGAGCCGCTCCACCCGCTCCCCCGCCCGCTCGCCCAGGCCCGTCTGGGCGAGCATCCGCGCCACCGCCGCCTCGGGATCGGCGAGGCCCTCCAGGCGCGCGAACAGGCGCAGGTTCTCGGCCACCGAGAGCTTGCCGTAGAGGGCCGGCTGCTGGGGTGCCCAGCCGGCGGCGCGCCCCGAGCCCGGGCCGGCCACCGTGCCCGCGGTGGGCCGCTGCACGCCCGCGAGGATCGACAGCAGCGTGGTCTTGCCCGCCCCGTTGGGACCCACGATCGCCACCAGCTCCCCGCCCCTCACCGCGAAGCCCACCCCCCGCAGCGCCTCCCGCTCGCCGAAGCGCTTGCAAAGGCCCTCCACGCTGATCACCGGCGCCGCCGCGCCCTTGCTCACAGCACGCTCCCGCGCGAGCGCTCCCAGGGCTCCAGCTCGAGGTGGGCGTGCAGGTAGACGATCGTCTCGCGCAGCACCGCCACGATCGGCAGCGCCACCAGGGCTCCCACCAGTCCATACATGTGCTCGCCCACCAGCAGCGCGAAGATCACCAGCAGCGGGTTCAGGCGCAGCGTGTGCCCGAAGATCTGCGGCGCCACCACGTGGCCCTCGAGCTGCTGCAACCCGAGGAACAGCAGCGCCACCCACAGTGCGCTGATCGGATCGGTGAACAGGGCCACCAGCACCGGGGGCAGCGCGCCGAGGAACGGGCCGATATAGGGGATCAGCTCCATGAAGCCCAGGAACGCCCCGAAGGCCACCGCGTAGGTGCGCCCGGGGGGGAAGATGCCGAGCACCCCGAACAGATACAGCGCCAGTCCCGCCGTGGTGCCCATCACGAGGCTGAACAGCAGTTGCCCGCCGATGTAGCGCGACACCGCCCGCTGCACCAGCCGCGGATAGTCCTCGCCGCCCCCCTCGGGCATCACCCGGCGCACGATCGCCCCGATGCGCTGGCCGTACAGGAGCATGTACACGCTGAGCACGAACACCAGCACCAGGTCGAAGATCGCGCCGGCCGCTTCGGTGAGCACGCCCGCGCTGAAGGAGGTGATCGTGCCGGCGCTGCCCGCGATCTTGTCCTGGAAGGTCTGCAACGCCGTCTTGCCCTGCTTGATGAATTTGACGTGCACCCCCGCTTCGTTGAGTTCCCGCTGCACGTTGGCCAGCGTTTCGTTGGCTTCCCTGGTGAGGTGGGGCAGGTTGTTGGTGAACACCCTCACCTGGTTGGCCAGCGGGTTGGCCAGCAGAAAGCCGATTCCCACCACCGTGAGGAAGAATGCGACGTACACCACCAGCACCGCGACACCCCGCGGCACCCGGCGGCGCTGCACAAAGGCCACCACCGGGTTGAGGATCAGGGCGATGACGGCGGCCACCACGAAGATCAACACCACTTTCCCCGCCGCTTTCGCCAGCGCCCACGCGGCGAGCGCCAGCAGCGGCAGCGTCACCAGCTGGATCCAGCGCGGCACCAGCGTGCGCCCGCCCTCGCCCACCGCGGGCGCCGGTCCCGCCGGGGCGCCTCCGGCCGCGGCCGGCTCGGACGGGCCCTCGCCGGCAGCGCTCATCTACGGCCACCCACTCGCATCGGCCAAGTATGTCTGAGCCACAGGAGGTCACCGCGGGGGATGAGGCGGGCGCGGCGGGGCCATCCATCTTCTTCGCCGGCGACCTCGTGGGCAGCATCGGCCGCCACACCCTCCTGGACTGCCTGCCCGCGGTGCGCGAGCGCCACGACCCCACCTTCGTGGTGGTCAACGCCGAGAACGTCGCCGGCGGCCTGGGCATCACGCCGAAGTCCGCTCGCGCTCTGTTCGCCGGCGGCGTGGACGCGATCACGCTCGGCAACCACACCTACCACCGCCGCGAGATCTACCCCTACCTGGACGAGGAGCCCCGCATCCTGCGGCCCGCCAACTTCCTCAAGATCCAGCCCGGCCACGGGCTGTGCGTGCTCGAGCGCGACGGCGTGAAGCTCGGCGTGGTCAGCCTCTCGGGCAACCTCTACCTGCGCGCGGGCCGCGCCGCGTTCACCGAGATCGAGGCCGTGCTCGCCGAGCTCGACGGTCGCGGCGTCCAGCACGTGCTCGTCGACATGCACGCCGAGGCCACCTCCGAGAAGGTCGCCCTGGGCTGGATGCTCGACGGGCGCGTGAGCGCCGTGGTGGGCACCCACACCCACGTGCCCACCGCCGACGCCCGCGTGCTGCCCGGCGGCACCGCCTACATCACCGACGTCGGCATGACCGGGCCCCGCGGCGGCGTGATCGGCGTCAAGCGCGAGCAGGCCATCGAGGCGCTGCGCACGCAGATGCCGATCCGCTTCGAGACCTCCGAAGAGGATCCCTGGCTGATGGGCGTGCTCATCCGCTGCTCGACCACGCCGCGACGAGCGGATGCGATCGAGCAGGTGCTGATGCCCCGTCCGGCTCCCCCGCACGGGCCGGCGCCGGCTCGGTAGGCGCGCCCTCGGCGGGCGCTCCCTCGGCGGGCGCCCGCGGCGCCGGTCCGGCCAGCGCCGCGGCGCCCAGCAACGCCACCATCACCAGCGGGAAGAACCAGGGGATGTACAGGTAGAACCAGTGTTCCACCCCCAGCTGCAGCGCCAGCAGGATCGCCCCGCAGGCGCCCGCCAGGCCGACCACGTCCTCGCGCCGGGGCGCCAGCGCGAGCACCACCGCGAGCACCACCGCGCCGATCTGCACCGCCGTCTCCAACCCGTGCAGCGCCGCATGGCCGCCATACAAGCCCCACACCGAGAAGGGCGAGCCGCGGTTCGCCTGGTAGACGATCGTGCGCTCGAAGATCCGATGCAGGGAGTCGTGATCCAGCGCCGGGATCGACGCCAGCGCGCCCACGAGGGCGAAGGTCAGGCCGAACAGACCGAGCGCCCGCGCCCGGCGCAGGGGCGTGAGCCCGCGCAGGCCGTGCGTGGCCAGCACCGGCGCCAGCGCCAGCGGCGCGAGCTTGGCCAGGCCCGCCAGCGCCGCGAACGCCCCACGCACCGGCGGTGAGCTCGCGAACAGCAGCGCCCCCAGCAGGAACACCGCCACGAGCGTGTCGTTGGAGTTGCTCTCCAGAACAAAGAGGGTGAAGGGGTAGGACACCCAGGCGTATGCCAGCGCCACCCCCAGGGTGGGCCCCCGGATGCGCCATCCCAGCAGGAACATCAGGCCCAGCGCCAGCAGGTCGAAGACGATCGCGGCCGCGTGCGCCGCCGGCAGGTCGTCCCAGTTGCCGCTCCAGCCGAACACCTGCTGGAAGGGCACGTAGGACTCGTAGGTCACCGGCCCGTAGGTGTCTCCGTGTTCGTTGTCCGCGGGCCAGCTCCCGTACAGGGGCCGGTCGTCGACGATCTTGTGCGCCCCGATCACCCCCGCGTAGCCCACGTCGATCACGTTGGAGTCGATCACGTTCAGGGCGATGCGAAAGCCCAGCAGGAACATCACCCCGAGCACCAGCCACGGCACCGGCACCAGCAGCTTCAGCGGCGGGCCCGGGCGGGCGCGCCGGCGCGTCATCCACAGCATGCGTCCGAACAGGTAGATCAACGGCGGATAGGCGAGCGGCACCGATTTGTAGATCTCACCGTGATTGAAGAACGCCAGCGAGATCGAGAAGGACACCAGCACCAGCAGGTCCAGGTGCAGCAGCGAGAACAGCCGCCGCGGATTCACGAACGGAACCGCGAACAGCAGGCACAGCGGCAACCAGATGTACAGGGCGTTCACATGCCGTCCGAACGCCCCCGGATAGCCCCGCGCCATCGACCACGCCACCTGAAAGCCCGTCCACTGTTCGAGCACCCGCCCCGTCTCGTCGGCGACGATCACCTGGCCGATCTCCTTCGCGCCCTTCCTGGAGAAGAAGCTCACCTGCCAGCGCGTGGCCCCCTTCAGGTAGGCGCCGTCGTAGGAGCCCGGGTTGGCGCGCCGCAGCGCCCGCATCCTGGGCAGCGCCCGCGCGATCGCGAGCACCCGGTCGGCCGAGAGGTGCCGGCCCAGCGGCGGCACGCTGGAGGCGGGCACCGGCACGGGCGATTCGGAGCTGGTCGTGGCGGGCGTGCTGGCGCTCGCGGCCGCACCCGCGGCGGTCGGAAAGGCGCCCGCGAGCGGCCATACGATGCAGACGAGCAGAATTCCGCGACGCACTGAGCCGAGAGTAACGGCGCTCAGGCGACGGGCACGCCGAAGTGAGCGCTCACGAGGCCCGCCACGTCGCCGATCGCCCACTGGCCGGGCGCCGGAGCGGGCGGCTCCACCCCGCAGAGCACCAGCGGAGCGAGCGAGTCGCTCGCGTGCAGCGAGCCGTGGCTGCCGCCGCCCACATGCGCCGCTCCGCCCCAGTCCACGAACTCATAGCCCTCCGCGGCGCTCACCAGCACCTCGCCGGACTGCGAGCAGGTGAGGGCCGCCCACAGCCGCCCCAGGGCGTCGGGGTAGGCGGGCGTGGCCAGCGTGCCACCGCTCTCGTCCACGCGCGCGTCGAGCGCCTCCGGCGCGCCCTCCAGGTGCCAGCTCGCGCCACGCGCGTCGCGCAGCGGACCGCCGGGCGCGAAGCGCAGCTCCCCCCGCTCGGGGCTCACCACCACCGCCTCCACGGGCGCGTCATGGGCGTCGCGGGCCAGCCACGCCACGAGGTCCACACCCTCCAGGGCCAGCGTGCGGGAGACCACGGAGGCGCGCATCCCGTCGCGCTCCTCGGGCTGCAGCGCGTACACCATGGCCGCCCGCTGGGAGGGGCACACGGCGATGCGCGGCCGCTCGCCACTGTGCTCGCCAGCCCACCCCCGCGGGGGGGG
>DATJVV010000291.1:0-3865 GCA_035501635.1 Solirubrobacteraceae bacterium
GCGCCCGAGCCCTCCACGGTCCCGCCGGCGCCCGGCCGGGCCTCCCGTGACCTCGTCCCCTGCGTGGTGACCGCCATCTGGTCGCTCGCCGAAGGCGGCCGCTAGGAGGCCGACGCCGGGGCCGGGGCGGGCTCGACGGGCGCGGTGGTGGAGCTGTACTCGAACTCGTCCTCGGCGCCGAAGAGCAGATCGAGGACCTTGCTGCGCAGACCCTCGCTGAGCACCAGCGCCAGGATGCCCGCCACCAGCACGAGCCCCAGCGTCCGGCCGGGCCGGCGCCGGCGACGCTTGCGGGGAGGTTCGCGCAGAGTGGTGGCGGCGTCGCGCAGAGCGTCGGCCGCGGTGCGCAGGTCCTTCTGGAGCTTGCGATCCTCGAACAGGGCCTGGCTCGCGGGCTTGCCGTTGTTCATGCGCCCATACGCGCTGCGGGCCGCGCCGTAGGCCGTGAGCAGGGTGGTGCGCAGCTCGGGGTCTTCCACGAGCCGTTCTATGTACCGGTTGCGCAGCGCAGCCGCGCGGAGCTCGGCCAGCGCGGCCTCACCCGACTTCGGAAATCCCTTGCCTCGATCCTTCGCCGCCATCTGTGCCACCGCCTATGAAAAGAGCTTGCAGGTCGGACTCCAATATACGCCCCGAGCGGCAACGGGGTGCGCTTGCGGTCGAGCGCGGAGAGACCGGACTGCCACCCGCCGTGCGCCAGGACATCCCCACGGGGCGGACTCACGGCCGGAGCGAGCGCGTCTATGCGTGCAGTGCGGCCTGCTCCTGAGCGGTGGGAAAGGCCCAGGCGGCGCGCGCCCGGCGCTCCTGGCGGAACACGAAATGCAGCTGCTGGGGCGGTTTCAGCTGAGCCTCGTTGGGGCGAAAGGTGGCGCATGGCTCGTGCAGATCGAGAGCGCAAAGCAGGTTACGGTGGAAGTAGCAGTCCTCGCAACTCACCTTGCGTGGCGCGCGTCTCCCGGTCTGGCTTCTCTGCACATGCCCCCCTGCTGGGTCGACGTGAACGGACGGTGATCATCAAAGCACTCTCGCCGCGCGCCCTCAGGCGCCATCCCGCAAATCGCAGAGAAAACGTTCCCTGCCCGCCGACCACCGCCCCGCTCTTCGCGCGCGGGCTCGTCATGATTGGCCGAAGATGCGGATTCTCGTCACCGGCGTGAGCGGCTTCGCGGGCGCGCTGCTCGCTCCGCGACTGCGCGAGGAGGGCCATCACGTGGTCGGCCTCTCGCGGAATCCCGGCGACGTGGCCGACGGCGGGCGAGCCCTGGTGAGCGAGTTGCTCGAGGGCGATGTGTTCACGGGGCGTGGCCTGTCACGCGCGCTGCGGGACGTGGAGGTGGCCTACTACCTGATCCACTCCATGGAGACGAGCCGGCCGCCACGGACGGACGCCGGGGGCGGCCACGGAGGCTTCGCCGGTGGCGGTGCCCGGATACCGCTGTCGTTCCCTGAGCGCGAGCGGATTGCCGCCGAGAACTTCGCGCAGGCCGCGTCGTTGGCGGGAGTGCGACGGGTGGTGTACCTCGGGGGCCCGGTGGCCAGCTGGTGTGAGCCCCGAGCGCAGGGCGAAGCCAGCGAGTCGCGACACCTCAGGAGCAGGGAGGCGGTTGAGCGGGTGCTGCGGGGGGCGATCGCGGACACGGTGGTGCTGCGAGCCTCGATCGTGATCGGTGCTCGCTCGCGTTCCTTCCGATTCCTCGTGCGACTGATCGAGCGCATGCCGATCATCGCGCTGCCGCCGTGGCGGCGCTGTCGCACGCGACCGCTCGATGGCAGGGATCTCGCCGAGATGCTGCGGGGAGCGGGCATGCTCGCGCAGGCGGCCGGACGTTCGCTGGACCTCGGTGGCCCGGAGATCGTCAGCTATGGCGAGATGATCGAACGGATCGCGGCCCTGATGCTGGTCTCACGGCCCACCGTCGGGCTGGCGGTGAACGCGACGAGCGCGGTGGCGCGGGTGGCGGCGGCAATCGCCCGGGAGGACCCCGAGCTCACCACTCCGCTGATGGAGAGCCTCGGCGGCGACCTGCTCCCGGGAGGCGAGCACGGAGATGCGCATCTGCGGGCGGCCCGGATGCTCGGCGTGGAACTGCACTCCTTCGACGCCGCCGTGGAGCACGCACTGCGCGAATGGGAGGAGGTGGAGCCGCTCGCGGCGCGCTGACATGAGCGTGGTCGTGTCCTCCATCCACATCGATGCGCCCCCCGCGGAGGTGTGGCGGCTGGTGATGGATCCCACCCGGCTGGGCGAGTGGGTGACGATTCACCGCCGGCTCGACGACGCCGACGAGGGACCCCCGCGGGTTGGCTACCGCATGGAGCAGCACATCCATCTGCGGGGGGTGAGCCTGGACGTTCACTGGAAGCTGATCGAGTGCCGCGAATGTGAGTGTGCGGTGTGGGAGGGCCGCGGTCCGGCGCGTTCGCGCGCGCTAACCGAATATCTGCTCTCGCCCGAGGGGGCGGGAACCCGCTTCGACTATCGCAACGAGTTCCACCCGCCGTTGGGACCGTTGGGGGCGATCGTCAGTCGAGCGCTGGTTGGGGGAATGCCGCAACGGGAGGCGTCGCGCACGCTCGAGCGACTGCGCGAGCGCTTCCATTCCGACGCCGGCTGAACCCAGCGGATTCCCCAGGGCGTGCTCGTCTGGTGGATGTTCACGCAATATGCGCTGCATGCACACCTGATTGCCGGAGACAATCGTGTAAGGTGATTGCAAAAGGTCGGGAGTGACTGGGAAATGCCATCCCGGTCCTCCCGCGATCACTAGTGAAGAGGATTGAATCGTGACCGACTTCCTTGACGAGAAGCGCCAGGAGATAACCGACCGCCTGCAAGAGCTGGCCCCGCTGGTGGAGGAGTTCCGCCGCCTGGAGGCGGCGGCGTCAGCCCTCGACGGGATCGGCGGCGCGGTCGCGCCTCGCCGGCGTGGGCCCGGTCGTCCCCCCGGATCGGGTAGGAAAAAAGCAGCGGCCACCACCACCCGGAAAAAACCGGGCCGTCCGAAAAAAGTTGGGCGCCCCAAAGGCAGCGGCAAAGCGACGGCAACCGCCACCGCCACAACCACCAAACGTCCTCGCGCGGGACGGCGCAAAGGCAGCGGCACCCGCGGGGCACAGGCGCTCAGCCTGGTGCAGGGTCAGCCGGGCATCACGATCCCGGAGCTCGCCGCGAAGATGGGCATCAAGCAGAATTACCTGTATCGCGTGCTACCCGGGCTCGAGCAGGAAGGCAAGATCGCCAAGCAGGGTCGCGGCTGGCACCCGAAGGCCTAGTCTCGGCTTCGACGATGACCTCAAACTGAGGGCCTTCGCTTGATATGTACAAGAGGGGGCGCGGCCGGTGGGCGCGCCCCCTCTTCGTCTAGATCAGGCCGACGCCTCAGATCAGGCCCAGGTCCTTGACGGTGTCGCGCTCGGCCACGAGCTCTGCGACGGAGGCGTCGATCCTGGCGCGGGAGAACTCGTCGAGCTCGAGGTCCTGGACGATCTGGTGGTCACCGTCCGCGCAGGTGCAGGGAAAGCCGGCGATGAGACCCTCGGGGATGTCGTATGAGCCGTCGGAGGGAACGCCCATCGACACCCAGCGCCCGGCGGTGCCCTTGACCCAGTCGTGGATGTGATCGATGGCGGCGTTGGCGGCGGAGGCGGCCGAGGAGGCGCCGCGGGCCTCGATGATGGCGGCGCCGCGCTTGCCCACGCCGGGCAGGAACTCCTCTTCGATCCACACCTGGTCGTCCACCGCCGCGGCGGCCTGGCTCCCGGCCACCTGGGCGTGGAAGAGGTCCGGATACATGGTTGGCGAGTGATTGCCCCAGACGCCCATCTGACGGACCTCGCTCACGGGCACCTCGAGCTTGGCGGC
>DATJVV010000292.1:0-2195 GCA_035501635.1 Solirubrobacteraceae bacterium
TCCGCGAGCTCACCAAGCGCCCTGGCGGTGCCGTCAGCGAGCGCGTTGTGAAAGCGCCCGCTCACCACCCCCACCGGCGTTCCCCTATCGAGGTCGTCGAGGATCGCTCGGATCGTCTCGCGCGCATCCAGCACCAGCCGCTCGTCCTCACGGATCGCCAGCGGGTAGGCGTCTTTCTCCTCCAGCGCCGCCGCATCTTCCAGCTCCATCGCCGCTCGCCCTTCCTCGCGCACCGCAAGCCGGATGCCGCACATCGCCGCCACCGCGTCGAACAGCCGTCCCACGCTCGTCGTCACCGGTGACGCCGTTCCCGTCCGCGCCAGCTCCCCCACCTGCTCCCAGCGGCCCCCCTCCACGCCCCCTGCGATCGCCGCGGGTGGCGGGGGAGTCGGGGCAGCCGTCGAGGTGAACGCCGCCACCATCCACGCGCACGCCATCCGCCACGGCTCCCGCACCGCCGCCTCCCCGCCCGGCAGTCGCACCGGGAAGAGCGAACCCGCCCGCTCCACCCCTCCCAGGTCTCCCGCCAGCAGCTCTCCGCCCCAGATCGTGCCGTCCTCCCCCAGCCCCGCCCCGTCGTAGATCGCCCCCACCGCCGGGCCCGTCACGCCGTGCTCGGCCAGGCACGCCGCGAAGTGCGCGTGATGATGCTGCACCGCCACGCACTCAAGCCCCTCCCTTTCGGCCCGCTCCACCGCGTAGGCGCTCGAGAGGTAGTCCGGGTGCAGGTCCCGCGCCACCATCTCCGGTCTCACCTCGAACAGCTCCTCGAAATGCTCGATCCCCTCCCGAAACGCCTTCAGCGTCTCCCAGTTGCCGAGCTCCCCCACGTGCTGTCCCGGCCACGCCCTCCGGCCCCGCGCCACGCAGAACGTGCTCGCGCTCTGTGCCCCACACGCCAGCAGGGGAGGCGAGACGATCGGCAGTTCGATCGCCCCCGGCGCGTATCCCCGCGAACGCCGTATCGGCAGCGGGCGCTCCGAGGCGGCCGGGTCGACCGCCCGCACGATCGAGTCGTCCGCCCGCACCTCGATCCCACGGTCGTGCCCCAGCACCAGTTCCGCGATCCCTCCCAGCCGCTCCACCGCCTCCTCGTCCCGGTGAACCATCGGCTCCTCCGACACGTTCCCGCTCGTCATCACCAGCGCCGCGCCTCGCTCCCTCTCCGGGACTCCCTCGGTTCCCGGACCGTGCCCCGCCTCCGCGAGGTCTCCCAGCAGCAGGTAATGCAGCGGCGTTGACGGCAGCATCACCCCGAGATCCCGGCAGCCGGCCGCGACCGAGCTCGCCACCGGGGCGTTCATCCGCCGCCGCGCGATCACGATCGGCCGCTCCCTCGAGCACAGCGCCCCTCCCTCCGCCGCCCTGAGCTTCACGAGCTCCAGCGCCCCCCTGAGGTCCCTCGACATCAGCGCGAACGGCTTCTCCGCCCGCCGCTTGCCCTCCCGCAGTCTCCCCACCGCTCCCTCGCTGTCCGCCCGGCACGCCAGGTGGTAACCCCCCACACCCTTCACCGCCACGATCCTCTCCTCCGCCAGCGCCTCCACCACTCCCCTCAGCGCCTCATCCCCGCGCGCGAGCACGTCTCCCCGCGGGTCGATCAGCCGCAGCTGTGGTCCGCACTCCCCGCACCCGTTCGGCTGCGCGTGAAACCGCCTGCTCGCCGGGTCCTCGTACTCCTCCCGGCACGCCTCGCACATCCTGAACTTCGCCATCGTCGTGTTCCCCCGGTCGTACGGGCTCCGCCGCAGGATCGTGAACCGCGGCCCGCAGTCCGTGCAGTTGATGAACGGGTATCTGTGCCTGCGGTCGCCTGCGTCGAACAGCTCTCTCAGGCACGCCTCGCACGGCCCGATGTCGGGCGACACCGCCGTGGGGGGGAGGGGCGCGTCGATGGAAGCGGGGGAGAGGGGGAGGGGCGCCTCGGTGGGGGAGGGGGACACCCGCCCGGCCGTCCTTCCCGCGCTTGCGAGGATGCGAAACTCGCCGTCGCCGCCCTCGCCGCCCTCGCCGCCGGCGAGCGGCTCCCGCCGGATCTCCGCGATGCTCGCCAGCACCGGCGCCTCCCCGCCCAGCCGTTCGAAGAACCGCTCCACCGCGCTCGCCTCTCCCTCCACCTCCAGCTCCACGCCCCCACGGTCGTTTCGCACCCAGCCGCCCAGCCCCTCCTCGTGCGCCAGCCGGTACACGAACGG
>DATJVV010000293.1:0-5481 GCA_035501635.1 Solirubrobacteraceae bacterium
CGCTCCCGGCAGCGTGAGCTCACACCCCTCCACGCCCTCCCGCACTCCCAGCCCCCGCTTCAGCATCCCCCCGAGCCTGATCCGCCGCCCGTCCAGCTCCAGCGCCCCGTTCGCCACCCACGGCGTCAGCCTCCCCGCCACCCGTATCCGCCCCAGCACCACGTCGAGCCACGCACCCTCCGCCCCCTCGAAGTCGATCCCGTGCAGCCAGATCCACCGCGCCGCGTGCTCCGCCCCCCAGTTGTGCCCCACCATCCCCCGCCAGCCATCCACCTCCAGCGCCGGCCTGTCCGCAAGCTCGATCCTCCCCGAGAACCTCACGTCCGGCGAGGGGCTCGTCGGCTTCGTCCGCGGCAGCCCCCGCCGGTACATCCACTCCCTCGGCAGGTGCCTCAGCTCCTGTGCCCGCGCCTCGAACCCCAGCTCCCACCGTGCCCCTCCGCAGCTCCCCCTCGCCCCATCCGGCCCCAGCCGTCCGTCCCCGATCTCGATCCACGTGTCCCCCCCTCCCGGCGCCCTCGGCCCCGCCACCGTCACCTTCCGCATGAACGGCCCGCCCCTCCTCGCGTCGAACATCGTGCACCACACCGACCCCATCGCCTCCTCCCCCGCCCGCTTGTGCACCGTGTAACGGATCCACGCCCCCACCGGCTCCCTCCCCGACACCGCCCGCAGGTAGAAGGACTCGTACATCCCCCTCTCCCTCCCCACCTGCGGGAACACCGCCGCCGCCTCCATCCTCGCCATCGTCCTCGCCTCCATCCTCGCCTCCATCCTCGCCTCTTCGCTTCACGCCTCCACGATCCTACGGCTCATGCGAGGATCCCCGCCATGAACCGCCAGCCCCTCGTCACCCTCCCCGCCGCCCTCACCCTCCCCGACCCCTCCGCCACCACCCCCGCCGGCCCTCCCGCCCGCTACGTCCTCGGCGTCGACGGCGGCGCCACCAAGACCCTCGCCGCCGTCCTCGACGTCGAGCACCGCCTCCTTCACCTCGGCCACGCCGGCCCCAGCAACGAGGACGCCGTCGGCCCCCGCCTCGCCGTCAAGGCCCTCCTCGACGCCTCCGACGCCGCCCTCGCCGGCGCCTCCATCCCCGAAGCCGATCTTGCCGCCGCCGTCCTCGCCGTCGCCGGCACCGACACCCACTCCATCGCCGGCCACCTCCGCGAGATGCGCCCCGGCTCCTGGATCCTCGTCAACGACGTCGTCTCCGCCTGGGCCACCGCCACCGCCGCCCAGCCCGGCGTCGGCGTCATCTCCGGCACCGGCTCAAACGTCTTCGGCGTCGGCCGCCTCGGCGCCGAAACACGCGCCTGGCGCGCCGGCGGCTGGGGCCATCTGCTCGGCGACGAGGGCTCCGGCTACTGGCTCGGCGCACAGTCCCTGAAGGCCGCCCTCCACGACCGCGACGGCTCCGGCCCCGCCACCGCCCTCAGCCACGCCGCCCTGCGCTTCTTCGCCGCCCCCTCCATCGAGGCCCTCGCCGCCTCCGTCTACACCACCCCCCTCACCAAGGCCGAGGTCGCCGCCTTCGCCGTGGAGACCTCCCGCCTGGCCGCCCAGGGCGATCCCGTCGCCCGCGAGCTCTACTCCCGCGCCGCCTTCGAGCTCGGCGCCCAGATCCGCGCCGTCATCGAGCACACCGCCCTCTCCGGACCCTTCCCCGTCGGCCTCATCGGCAGCGCCTTCAAGGCCGGTCCCGTCTTCGTCGACCCCCTCCGCCACATCATCCACGCCATCGCCCCCGAAGCCCACGTCGCCCCCGTCCACATGCCCCCCGTCGGCGGCAGCCTCCTCCTCGCCCTCCGCGCCTGCTCCTCTGAGCACGCCATCTCCCCAGAGGAGCTCACCCTCCTGGTCGACCGCGCTCTCGCTCCCTGACCCTTCGTTTTTGGTGGGCCCGCGCGCGTGTGTGCGCGCGCGTGCGTGCGCGCATCCGTTTGGTCTCGCGCTTGAGTTTGGTCTCGCGCTTGACCTGGTAGGCCCGGCTGGCCCGTTGGGTTCTTCTTTTTTGAGGGGCCCGCGCGCGCGTGTATGCGCGCGTGCGCGTGCGCGCGCGGGCCCCCCGTTTTGGAGAGCTCCGCTAGCCTCACCTGTCGAGCCGGGCCCACCAAGTCGATCGCCCGCCCGATCTGTTTCTTGCAGGGATCGTGCACCCTTTCGCCAAACCTGAGCCGCGATGACGCCTAGCTCTCGGCATCCTCATGGATCTCGTGCACGTCTGGCGGGCGCTCTCGCCGCGCGTTTGACCGGCCCTCTCGCGGGCGCCTGTCTGCTCGCCGTCATCCCCTGCGCGTCCGCCCCACCCGCCGGCGCCGCTCATGCCTCCCCCTACCCCGCCGCCGCCAGCCACCCGCCGCGCGTCGCCAGAGCCCGCGAATTCGCCCGTCAGGCCAGCTCCTCCGCCAACATCGCCGGGGGCGCCGCCGGGCCCGCGGGTGGCGCCGGCTCCCCCTCCACCAAGACCCCCTCCACCAAGACCCCCTCCCGCAAGCCCAAAGCCAAGCCCAAGCCCACCCTCCGCGGCAACCCCGCCCGGGCCCTGCTGGCCTTCGAAGCCATGCAGAAGGCCTACTACATCCGCGGCTCCGGTCTCTACCAGGGCGAACCCTTCTCCTACCTGTGGCCCTTCTCCCAGGCCCTTGCCGCCACCGTCACCATGAGCCACGTGACCGGCGTCCAGAAGGTGCCCGGCCTCTCCGCCAAGCTCGCCCGCGAACTGAACGCCCGCCTCGTCGGCCTGCACTCCTACCTGGACACCGATAACTCCGGCGCCTCCGAAGGCACCTTCACAAGTCAACTCGCCGCCTTCGACGGCACCGTCGCCCCGCCCACCGGCCCTGGGGGAACCAAGTACTACGACGACAACGAGTGGGTGGCCATCGAGCTCCTGCGCATCTACGAGCTCACCCACAACAGCGACGCTCTCGGCAGCGCCGAGGCCATCATGGCCTTCGTGATGGCCGGCTGGGACACCGAACCCGAACTTGCCTGTCCCGGCGGCATCCCCTTCTCCAACTCCTCCGAAAACACCGAACGCAACACCGTCACCGACGGCCCCGCCGCCGAGCTCGCCGTGAAGCTCTACCAGCTCACCGCCAACCCCCAGTACCTCACCTTCGCCCAGACGGCCTACGAATGGGTCCGCGCCTGCCTGCTCGGCCCCAACGGCCTCTACGCCGACCACATCGGCGCCCAGGGCAAGGTCGCCCAGACCTACTGGAGTTACAACCAGGGCTCCATGATCGGCGCCGGCGTGCTCCTCTACCAGGCCACCCACAACGCCGCCTACCTCTACCAGGCACGCCAGGCCGCCAGAGCGGGCCTCGCCTACTTCACCCCCGAACGCCTCGCCCAGGAGATCCCCTTCTTCCCCTCCGTCTATTTCCGCAACCTCCTCTACCTGGACTCCGTCACCCACGACCCACCCGGGCCCAGCCTCCCCCAGGCCTACGTCAACTATGCCTGGCAGCACCTGCGCCTCTCCAGCGGCCTCTTCGTCTACGGCTCGCCCCCCGCCTCCCAGCTGCTCGTGCAGGCCGCCATCGTCCAGGTCTACGCCCTGCTCGCCTCGCCCCCCGCCACGTACTTCTGAGCCGCCGTTCGCAGCTCCTGGGCCGCGAGCGTGCTCAGAAACGCCTCCACCACCCGCGGATCGAACTGGCTGCCCGCGCACGCCCGCAGCTCCCCGATCGCCTCACTCACGCTCAGCGCCGGGCTGTGGGGGCGCTTTGAGATCATCGCGTGGTAGGCGTCGCACACGAAGATGATCCTCGCGCCCAGCGGGATCTCCTCGCCCGCCAGCCCATCCGGGTAGCCGGCCCCGTCAAAGCGCTCGTGACTCGAGCGCACCAGCCGCGCCACCGGCCGCAGCGCGCTCGCCGCCATCAGGATCCGCTCCCCGAGGATCGTGTGCCTGCGCATGAACCGCCACTCCTCCTCGTTCAACGCCGCCGGCTTGTCCAGGATCGCGTCCGGGATCGCGATCTTGCCCACGTCGTGCAGCTCCCCCGCCCGCGCCAGCGCGTCCAGGTCTTCTCCCTCCAACCCCATCCGCCGGCCCACCGCCAGCACCAGCGCCCCCACGCCCCGCTGGTGCTCGCGCAGCTCCGGACGGCGCTCCTGGAAGGCCTGCAACAGCACGTCCCGCAGCTGCGCCGCCGCGCTCCCGTCCCGCGTGGGGTCCTTGCGCCGATACAGCCGCTGGTCCGCCAGCGCCAGGATCGCCGCGGGCCGCCTGCCCTCGGTGGGGATCAGCACCTCCCCGTGCGCCGCGCTCACCGAGAACCCCGATCCGCCCTCGCTCAACGCGCTCAGCGAGTCCGCCAGCGACGCCCGTCCCTCCGCGGGCGTGCACCGGAACAGCACGCAGAACTCGTCCCCACCCATTCTGTAGGCCGTGCCCCGATCCCCCACCGCCGCCGCCAGCTTGTCGCTCAGGCGACCCAGCAGCGCATCTCCCGCGGGGTGGCCGAAGGTGTCGTTGTAGCGCTTGAACCCGTTCAGGTCGTACATCACCAGCGTCCACGGCCGCTCCGCGCTCGCCCGCCAGCACGCCGCCTCCAGATCCCCCATCAGCCGCCGCCGGTTCGCCAGTCCCGTGAGCGAGTCCGTCAGCGCCAGCCGCCGCGAGCCCTTCAGCACGGTGAGGTTCTCCCGCACCGTCACGATCAGCCGCACGCACACCGCCAGCACCGTCGCCGTCGCCAGCCCCAGCGCCGGCCCCGTCAGTCTCGGGCCCAGGCTCCCGTACACCAGCACCCCCAGCGCCGCCAGCAGCGACACCGCCGGTACGATCACCAGTCGCGAGTCGTCGTACCGCTGTCTTCCCACCTCACGTCGCCACGGCGTCCACGCCGCCACCGCCAGCAGCACCGCCGCCGCCGGCCACAGGCTTTCCAGCCACGTTCCTTCCGCGTAGGCGCCCGTGGCCGACTGGTAGAGATAGGTCCCGTCCGCGATCGCGCTGATCAGCATGCTCGCCGCGATCAACATCCACACCCGCCCCGGCCGCCAGCCGGTCATCGCCAGCGCCCCGATCGTGAAGAACGCCAGCAGCAGGTCCCCGATCGGGTATGCCAGCGTGATCGCCGCCCCACCCACGCTCGCGCTCGCGCTCACTTCCTCGAGCACCGGCCCCAGCAGCGCCGCCGCCCCCACCGTCGTCGCCGCCAGTCCCGCGATCAGCCCGTCCAGCACCATGCTCGCCCGCAGCCTGCGCACGCCCCCCACCACCAGCAGCAGCAGCGCCAGGAACATGCACGGGTACATCGCCAGGTACAGCCCGTCCGCCACCGTCACCCCGCCGATTTCGCTCGAGCCTTCCAGGAACAGCGTGAAATACAGTTCCCCCAGGCTCCACGCCAGCAGTCCCCCGCCCATCGCCAGCCACGCCGCCCGCTGCGCCCGCACCAGCACCCCACGCGCGAGCACCGCCAGCGCCGCGCCGAACATCAGCCCGTTGTAGAGCACGTCCTC
>DATJVV010000294.1:0-3633 GCA_035501635.1 Solirubrobacteraceae bacterium
CACGCTGTCGGCGCCCTCGATCACGGCGCGGTGGCCGAGGTGGACGCCGTCGAAGGTGCCCACCGCCACGCTGCGTCCGGCGCCCTCGCGCGGCCTCACCTCGGGCAGGCGGATGATCTGCACGAGCGAAAGCCTATTGCGGGATCGCCGCCAGGGCGCGCTGGAGGGGAAGGAGCGGCGGATCGGGCCAGGGCTCGCCGCGCCGAGGCGGGGGCACGGCTTCCGCGACCTCGAAGGGGCCGATGGCGGTGCGGCGCAGCTGCTCGCAGTGGGCGTCGTGGAGGTCGGCGATCAACGAGCGCACGTAGGTGCCCGAGGAGCACTCGATCAGGTAGGCCGCCCGGGGCGGGCCGCCGTCGGCCGGGCGCCGCTCGCGCCAGAGCTGCTCGAAGCGGTGCACGGTGACGGTGCGCTCGGGCATCTGAAAGCTCTCGCCGCGACGCGCGCGCCGGTATGCGCGCTGGCCTTGCACCTTCACGGCGGAGTGCCGGGGCGGGCGCTGCCTGACCTCGCCGGTGGGCAGCTCCGGGGGGTCGGCGGGCAGGACGCCCGTGACGGTGATCTCCCCCTCGGGATCGCCGGTGCTGGAGCGGGCCCCCAGGCGTGCGATCGTCTCGTAGCGCTTTGGGAGGGACATGAAGCGGCTCTGGGCTTTGGTGGCGGGGCCCACGAGCACGATCAGCAGGCCGGTGGCGAACGGGTCCAGGGTGCCCGCGTGACCCACCTTGGGGCCGCCCAGCGCGCGCTTGACGGCGGCGACCACGTCGTGGGAGGTGACCCCGGGGGGCTTGTCGATCAGCAGGACTCCCGCGTTCACGCGGGCGCGGGCTCGGGGTGCAGCTGCGCGGCGATGGCCCGGCGCAGGAAGGCGGTGAGCTCCTCCACGTCCAGCGCGGTGGAGAAGCCGGCGGCCCGGCGGTGGCCGCCGCCGCCCTGCTCGCGGGCGATGGCCGAGACGTCCACCTCGTCGTCCACGGCCCGCAGCGACACTTTCGCCTGGCCGGCGCGACCGGGCGCGGTGAGCTCGCGCACGAGCACCGCCACCTTGGTGCCGCGCAGCGCCCTGAGATGGTCGATGATGCCCTCCGAGTAGCTGTCCTCGGCGTCCAGCGAGCGGAAGTCCTCGGCGGTGAGCGCCGCGATCGTGAGCTCCCCGTCGTCGTAGCGGCGCATGCGCGCGAGCGCCAGGGCGAGCAGACGGACCTTCGCTTCGGGCATCTCCTCGTAGAGCTTGCGGTAGACCCTCTGCACGTCCACCCCCGCCCCGATCAGCGCGCCGGCCATCTCGTGGGCGCGGGGACCGGTGTTCTCGTACATGAAGCGCCCGGTGTCGGTGATCAGCGCCACATACAGCGCCCGGGCCACCGCGGGGCTCGGGGAGACGCCCATGGCGACCATCAGCTCCCACACGATCTCCGCGGTGCAGGACGCCTGGGGCAGGACGTGGTCGATGGTGCCGAAGCGGGTGTTGTCGTGGTGGTGGTCGATGTTGATCACCTCCCGGCCCTCGCGCAGGACGGTGGCGGAGTTGCGGTCGATGTTGCCGCAGTCCAGGAAGATCACGGTCCGCTGGGCCACGTCGGCGGGAGGCGCCTGGATCAGGCCGGCGAGGTCGAACAGGCCCTGGTACTCGTAGGGCAGGGGAAGGTCCTCGGGGGCGATGAACATCGCGCTGTCCTTGCCCAGGGCGGTGAGCAGACCCTGCATCGCCACCAGCGAGCCGAGGGCGTCGCCGTCGGGGTTCTCGTGGGCGGCGAGCACGAAGCTCGAGTCCTCGCGCAGCCGCTGGAGCACCAGCTCGCGGATGTTCTCGCGCGGCTCGCGGATGCCCTCGCGCGGCTCGCGGATGTTCTCGCGCGCGCTCACGATCCCCGGTCCTCCTCCTCGCGCTCGTCCAGCAGCGCCTCCACGCGCATGGCCCGGTCGGTTGTGTCGTCGTAGAGGAACTCCAGAGTGGGCGTGCGCTTGAGGTGAAGCTCGGCGGCCAGGCGTCCCTGCAGGTAGCCGTGGGCGCTGCGCAGGCCCGCGAGCGTCGCCTCGCGCTCGGCGGGCTCGGAGGTGGCGGCGCCGGCGCCGAGCACGCTCACGTAAACCCGCGCGTGGCGCAGGTCGGCGCTGGTTCTGACGTCTGTCACGGTCACGAATCCAACTCGGGGGTCCTTCAGCTCGGTCGCCACCGCATCGCCGAGCACCTGCCGGACCCCCTCGTCGACGCGACGCATCCGCCCTGAGGCGCTCATCCTACCCCCTCTCGATCCCCCGATTCGAGAATCTCATCCCGATGGTGAGCAATCGGAATCCAACGCGATCGAGGACGCGGCATCGCGAAGGCCCGCGGTCGCCTCAGGACAGCTCTCGCTCCTGCAGGCGCGTCTCATAGCTCTCGAGGACGTCGCCCTCGCGGAGGTCCTGGAAGTTGGTGAGCACGATGCCGCACTCGAAGCCGGCGGCGACCTCGCGGACGTCCTCCTCGAAGCGGCGCAGGCTGGCGATGGTGGTGTCCTGGATCACGGTGCCCTCGCGCACCACCCGGATCTTGGCGCCGCGGGTGACCTTGCCCTCGGTGACGAAGGAGCCGGCGATGGTGCCGATGCGGGAGGCTTTGAAGAGCTGGCGCACCTCCGCCTGTCCGAGCGGGGTCTCCACCTCGGTGGGCTCGAGCATGCCCTGCATGGCCGCGCGGAGCTCCTCGATGGCGCGGTAGATCACCGAGTAGGAGCGGATCTCCACGCCCTCGCGCTCGGCCGCGTGGCGGGCTTCGCCCACGGGGCGCACGTTGAAGGCGAGGATCAGTCCCCGGGAGGCGGCGGCGAGCATCACGTCGGACTCGTTGATGCCGCCCACGCCCCGGTGGATGATGTTCACCTTCACCTCGTCCTGGGGCAGCTTGGCGATCTCGTCCTCGAGCGCCTCCAGGGAGCCGGCAACGTCGGCCTTCACGACCAGGCCGAGCTCCTTCACGGCGCCCTCCTGGGCGAGCTTGAAGACATCTTCGAGGGACACCTTGCGGCCCGAGCGGCGGGCGAGGGCCTCGGTCTTCAGGCGGTTGGCCCGCTCGCCCGCGAGCTGGCGGGCGCGGCGCTCGTTCTCCACCACCCGCACCAGCTCCCCCGCCTCGGGCACCCCGTCGAAGCCGAGCACCTCCACGGGCTGGCCGGGGGTGGCGTGCTTGACGCGCGCGCCGGTGAAGTCGCTCATCGCGCGCACCCGCCCGAAGTGGGCGCCCGCCACCAGGGCGTCGCCCACGCCGAGGGTGCCCCGCTGGATCAGGATCGTCACCACGGGCCCGCGACCGGGGTCGAGCTTTGACTCGATCACCGTGCCGGAGGCCTCCGCGCCGGCGTTCGCGCGCAGCTCCTCCAGGTCGGTGACCACCTGGATCGTGTCCAGCAGGTCCTCCAGGCCCTGGCGGGTCTTGGCGGAGACGTCCACGAACTCGATCTCTCCCCCCCATTCCGCCGGCTGCAGGCCGTGCTGGGTCATCTCCGTGCGCACCCGCTCGGGCTGGGCGCCCTCCTTGTCGATCTTGTTCACCGCCACCACCATCGGCACCCCCGCGGCCTTGGCGTGGTCGATCGCCTCCTCGGTCTGGGGCTTGACGCCGTCGTCGGCGGCGACCACGATCACGGCGAG
>DATJVV010000295.1:0-4005 GCA_035501635.1 Solirubrobacteraceae bacterium
ACACACACAGGGCGCGTCAGAGCTCGCCGACGTAGGCGCCCTGGGACTCCAGGGGGGTGCGCAGAAGGGTGGCCCAGCCCTCGATCTCGCCGGCGAGGGCCTCGACGACGGCGCCGGTCTGCTCGTAGAAGCACCAGAAGAGGACGGTGGGGCCGGCGCCGGAGATGGTGGCGCCGAGGGCGCCCAGATCGCGGGCGCGGGCGGCGAGGGCGTGGGAGCGGGGGTAGAGGTGGGCGCGGTGGGGCTCGTGGAGGCGGTCGTGGAGGCCGCGGGCGAGGAGATCCCAGTCGGCGGTGGCGAGGCCGAGGGTGAGGAGGGAGGCGTGGGCGACGTTGAAGACGGCGTCGGAGAGGGGGACGCTCTCGGGGAGGGCCCTGCGGGCGGCGGCGGTGGGGACGGGGTCGTGGGGGACGACGGCGAGGGCCTCCAGGCCGGTGGGGGGATGGAAGCGGGCGATCTGGGAGTTGGCGCAGATGACGAAGCCGCCGGAGAGGGCGGCGGCGACGTTGTCGGGGTGGCCCTCGATCTCGGTGGCGAGGGCGAGGAGGTCGGCGTCGAGCTCGAAGAGGTGGTCGGCGGCCATGAGGCCGGCGAGGATGGCGGCGGCGCTGGAGCCGAGGCCGCCGGAGAGGGGGATGTCGGAGGAGATGGTGAAGGTGAAGGAGTCGGCGGGGTGCAGGCGCTCGAAGGCGCGGACGCAGAGGTTCTCGCGGGTGCGGGGGACGGGAAGGTCGGTGTGGACGGCGAAGGCGCCGGTCTCCTCGACCTGGAGGCGCAGGTGGAGGGCGAGGGCGGCGGCCATGCAGTCGAAGCCGGGGCCGAGGTTGGCGGAGGAGGCGGGGACGCGCAGGACGCGGCGGCGGGAGTAGCGGGCGCTCACGGGGGGTCGCCGAGGACGGCCTCTTCGACGGGCTCGATGGCGGGGGGGCAGGGGATGACGCGGCCGTCGTTGTGGGCGATGGCGGTCTCGGGGTCCTTGAGGCCGCGGCCGGTGAGCACGCAGACGATCTCCCGGGCGCCTTCGGGGCCGTACTTGAGCAGGCCGGCGACGGAGGCGGCGGAGGCGGGCTCGCAGAACATGCCTTCTTTGGAGGCGAGGAGGCGGAAGGCGGCGAGGATCTCGGAGTCCGAGACGGCGCGGATGGCGCCGCGGGACTCGGTGGCGGCGGCCATGGCGTCCTCCCAGCGGACGGGGTTGCCGATGCGGATGGCGGAGGCGACGGTTTCGGGATGTTCGACGGGATGGCCCTGTACGAGGGGGGCGGCGCCCTCGGCCTGGAAGCCGAGCATGCGGGGGGAGGCGGACATTTCCTTGAAGCCGCGCCAGTAGGAGGTGATGTTGCCGGCGTTGCCGACGGGGATGCAGAGGGCGTCGAGGGAGCCTGCGAGGTCCTCGTGGATCTCCAGGGCGGCGGTCTTCTGGCCTTCGATGCGGAACTCGTTGACGGAGTTGACGAGGACGATGGGCTGGCGATCGACGAGCTCGCGGACGATGGTGAGGGCCTGATCGAAGTTGCCGGCGAGGGAGATGACGCGGGCGCCGTGGACGAGGGTCTGGGCGAGCTTGCCCTGGGCGATCTTGCCCTCGGGGACGATGACGGCGCAGGTGATGTTGGCGCGGGCGGCGTAGGCGGCGGCGGAGGCGGCGGTGTTGCCGGTGGAGGCGCAGATGACGGCCCTGGCGCCTTCGCGGACGGCGGCGGAGACGGCGCAGGTCATGCCGCGGTCCTTGAAGGATCCGGTGGGGTTGGCGCCCTCGAGCTTCAGGCGCACGGAGGCGCCGACCATCTCGGAGAGGACGGGGGCGCGGAGCAGCGGGGTGGAGCCCTCCTGGAGGCTGACGATGCGATCCTCGGGGGCGAAGGGGAGACGCTCGCGGAAGCGTTCGACGAGGGGGACGTGGTGGGTGCTCAACCGAACTCCTCTTCTAGCACGCGGATGATGCGGGGGCGGGAGGGCAGGAACTCGAAGGTCTCGAGCTCGGCGGTGGCGGCGCGGAGCTGAGATTCGAGGACCTGGTGGGTGACCATGATCAGGCGGGCGTGGTCGGCGAGGCCGCGCTGGAGGATGGAGCGGATGGAGATCTGGTGCTCGGCCAGGACGCGGGTGATGGAGGCGAGGACGGCGGGACGGTCGGCGACCTCCATGTGGACGTAGAAGGCGCTGGGGACGTCCTCGAGGAGCTCCAGGGGGAGCGGGGGCGCGGGGGGCCGGGCGCCGCCGGTCATCACGGAGACGACGTCGCCGAGGACGGCGCTGGCTGTCTGGGGGCCGCCGGCGCCGGGTCCGGACATGGTGATCTCGGTGATGGCGTCGGATTCGAGGGTGAGGGCGTTGAAGGGGCCGGAGACGGAGGAGAGGGGGTGGCCGGCGTAGAGGAAGGCGGGGTGGACGCGCACGGAGAGGCCGCCCTGGCGGCGCTCGGCGGTGCCGATGAGCTTCAGGCCGAGACCGAGCTCGCGGGCGTAGGCCATGTCGTCGGCCTGGAGGTTCTCGATGCCCTCGCAATGGACGTCGTCGAGGTGGACGGGGGCGCCGAAGGCGAGGCGGGCGAGGATGGCCATCTTGGCGGCGGCGTCGCGGCCGGAGACGTCGTCGGTGGGGTCGGCCTCGGCGTAGCCGCGGCGCTGGGCCTCGGCGAGGGCCTCGGGGTAGGAGCTGCCGTTGGCCATCTCGGAGAGGATGAAGTTGGTGGTGCCGTTGACGATGCCGTGGATGCGCTCGATGGGGGTGGCGGCGAGGGACTCCTCGAGCACGCGGACCACGGGGACGGCGCCGGCGACGGCGGCCTCGAAGCGCAGGCGGACGTCGCGCTGGCGGGCGAGGGAGAAGAGCTGCTCGCCGTGCTGGGAGAGGAGCTGCTTGTTGGCGGTGACGACGTCGCGGCCGGCGTTCATGGCGGCGAGGAGGTACTCGCGGGCGGGGTCGGTGCCGCCCATGACCTCGACGATGAGATGGGCGTCGCGGAGGACCTCCTGGAAGGAGCCGCGGGAGCGGGTGAGCACGCCGGTGATGACGGGGCGGCGGCCGTTGAAGCGCTCGATCTCGTCGGCGCGTTCGGCGAGGAGGGTGGCGAAGGCGCCGCCCACGGTGCCGTGGCCGAGGAGGCCGATGCGAAAGGGCTCGGAGCTCATAGGGGGAGGTCGCGGGAGGTGAGGTCGTTGAGGGTCTCGCGGCGGAGGACCGCGCGGGCGTTGCCGTGAGCGCAGAAGATGACGGGGGGGCGGGGGACGCCGTTGTAGTTGGAGGCCATGGCGTGGCCGTAGGCGCCGGTGGCGGGGGTGACGATGACGTCGCCGGGGCGGGGATCGTGCAGGAAGGCGGGGCGGACGATGACGTCGCCGGACTCGCAGTGCTTGCCGGCGAGCACGCACTCCTCTCCCCCGCCGAGGCGGTCGGCGACGTGGGCGTCGTAGCGGGCGCCGTAGAGCATGGGGCGGAGGTTGTCGGACATGCCGCCGTCCACGGCGACCCAGCGGGAGACGTTGTGCTTGACGCTCTGGACGGTGTAGAGGGTGACGCAGGCGTTGGCGGTGAGGGCGCGGCCGGGCTCGATGAGCAGGCGCCTGCCCCTCTCCCCCATGCCGTGCTCGCGC
Organism: Solirubrobacteraceae bacterium; assembly: GCA_035501635.1. GTDB lineage: Bacteria > Actinomycetota > Thermoleophilia > Solirubrobacterales > Solirubrobacteraceae > Palsa-744. The sequence continues at coordinate 3,597 of DATJVV010000295.1, forward strand.
GCGGCGGCCACCACGGCGGCGACGTAGCTCTCGATGGAGGGGGGCTCGGGCTGGTCGGCGGTGTAGCGCACACCGAGGCCGCCGCCCATGTCCCAGACGGGGAAGCGGCCGAGCTTCGCGAGCTCGGCGGCCTCGCGGCGGAAGGGGTCGAGCTCCAGCAGCTGGGAGCCAACGTGGGCGTGCAGGCCGCGCAGCGCCAGGCCGTCGATTTCGCGCACGCGGGCGATGGCCTCGGGGGCGTGGTCCATGGAGAAGCCGAACTTGGAGTCGGCCTGGCCGGTGGAGATGTGATCGTGGGTGTGGCCGCGCACGTCGGGGGTGACGCGGATCAACACCGACTGTCGGTCTTTTTCAGTTGAGGTCCCGGCCGCATGCGGCCGGGCCGGGGGCCGCACATGTGCGGCCCCCC
>DATJVV010000296.1:0-3281 GCA_035501635.1 Solirubrobacteraceae bacterium
AACCGGTGACCATGCTCACGCTCAACATCGGCGCCAACGACGAGCTCGCGGTGGTGAACGGCTGCAAGGCTGAAGTGACCGAAGAATTCACCAACGAAGGCAAAAGCAAATACGGCGAAACCCCCAGCACGGCCGTGAAAGGCTGTCTGGAAGCTCACGTGAACGGCCTGTTCGCGCAGATCCTCTCCAACATCACGGGCGCCCTCACGGCGATTCGCAACGGTGAAGCGTTCGGCGGTGTGAACTACACGGGCAAGATCGTGGTCCAGGGCGGCTATGACCCGTATGGGAACGTGCTGGGCACCGGCGAACTGCTGGAAAGCTCCAACGGCCTGGCGGCGCTGCTCAACGAACACGAGTCCGCCACCGTGGCGGCGTTCGGCGCCTGCTACGCCAACCCGCAGCATCGGTTCGACCCGCAGAACAAACGCGAACCCGAACGTCTGCAGGCGTTCACCAACATGGCCAACATCACCGAATACGAAGGCAAAGCCAACGGGCCGGACATCCATCCCACGCCGCTTGGCTACCACGAACTGGCCAAGATCATGAAAGCCGACTGCGGCCTCTAGCCGGAACAGAGCGGCCTGACTTGACTGCCAGGTCGGGGAGGCAGCGTCACCGGGGCGTCCGGCCGTTCAGGCGGCTGGGCGCCCCGCTCGTCTGACGCGTCCGGCCGCCTCCTCCAGCATCCCCAGCATCGCCGGCGCCGCCGGCACCAGACGCGCGCCCGGGGGTGTGGCGGCGAGCACGCCGCGCACCGGAGGGCTTGGCGAGAGCGCCCGGATGGCCACGTCCTCCCTGATCACCGACAGGGCCAGCTCGGGGATCAACGCCACCCCCACGCCCGCCGCCACGAGCCCCTGGACGGTCTGGTAGTCGTCGCTTTCGAAGGCCACCCGCGGCTCGAAGCCGGCGGTGTGGGCGCAGCGCACCACGTGGCGCGCGCAGGGGCTCGCGCGGGAGGTCTGCACCCACGCTTCCTCGGCGAGGTCCTCCAACCGCAGCCTGCGCTTGTCCGCCAGCGGGTGCTCCGCGGGCAGGGCCAGGTACATCGGGTCCTCCAGCAGCTCCGTGCGGGTCATGTCAGCGAGCTCTGGCCCCTCCCCGGGGAACTCGAACAGCAGCGCCAGGTCCAGCTCCCCGGCGCGCAGGCGGGGCACCATCTCCTCGGGCTCCCCCTCCGCCAGGCTCAGCTCCACGTCCGGGTAGGAGGCTCTGAAGCTGGCGATCGCCAGCGGCATCAGCGTGGCGCCGGCGGTGGGGAAGGAGGCCATCCGCAGCGTTCCCCCGCGCAGGCCCGCGATCGCCGCAAGGGCCGCCTGGGCGGCGTCCAGGCGCGCGAGGATGCCCTCCGCGTGTCCCACCAGCGTCTGGCCGGCCGCCGTGAGGCTCGCGCCGCGAGGATGGCGCTCGAGCAGCGTCAGCCCCGTCTCGGCCTCCAGCGCCGAGATCTGCTGGGAGACCGCCGACTGGGTGTAGGAGAGCGCCTCCGCCGCCGCCGAGATCGAGCCCCGGTGGGCGACCTCCCGGAGCACCCGCAGACGATCCACCTTGAGCATTAGTGATGCTAATGATAGAGATCACGGAGTTCATTGGTACTGATGGCAGGACGGTGTCAGGATGATGGCGAAGGATCGCTCGCAAGCCAACGCCTCACAAACCAACACCTCACCGCACCCTCCACCCCATCGGGTGCGAGCCCGAAAGGAGCCAGCCATGTCCACCAAGCTCATCGTGTCCTACGACGGAACCGCCAACGAGAACGACGCCATCGCCCTCGGCGGCGTGTTCGCGCGCGCCGGCGCCGAGGTCTCGATCGCCTACGTGCGCCACACCCAGGAACCCGACAGCGACCGCGAGAGCCTCGCCCAGCATGAGGCCCAGGCGCTGCTCGAGCGCGGCGCGCGGCTGCTCGGCTCCCCTGTCGCCAGCACCCACGTGGTCACCGACCGCTCCACCCCCGAGGGCCTGCGCGCGCTCGCCGCACAGATCGGCGCCTCGATGGTGGTGTTCTGCTCGGACTCCCACACCGCCAAGGGTCACGTCACGATCGGCAACTCCGCCGAGCGCCTGCTCGAAGGCGGTCCCGTGGCAGTGGCGATCGCCCCCGCCGGCCTGGCCGAGGCCGACGGCGTGAACGTGAGCGTCAAGCGCATCGTCGCCGTCGGCGAGGCGGGCGGCGGCGCCGCCGCCCACGGCACCGCCAGGGCGCTCGCGTCAGCTCTCGGCGCCGAGGTGGTGCCGGTGGCCGACGAGAGCACCGACCTGCTCGTGATCGACTCCCGCCCGGAAGCTCAGGCGGGTCGCATCTCGATCAGCTCCTCCGCCTCCCACCTGATCGAGATCGCCACCTCCTCGGTGCTGGTGCTCCCCCAGGGCGTGAACCTGAGCTTCGGCGGCTCCCCGGTGGGCGCCGCCGCGTGACGCGGCCCGCTCCGAGCGCGCTCTCCGAGCGCGCGCCCCGGGCTCGGGACCTCAGCTGAGCGGACGGCCCCGCGCTCGCGCGAGCAGGTAGCGCGCGAGCGCGCGGGCGAAGTCCAGGGCTCCGCCCACCAGGTGGCCCACCGGGCCCGTCCACAGCCAGGTCTCAACACGCCGGGCTCTCGACATTCAGGGGCACGGTATCGTGGCGGCGATGCCCGCCTCGGCCCTCGCTCCCGTGCAGACCTCCGTCCAGGAGCTGGGGCCCGCGCGCGTGCGCGTGCAGGCGCGCGTGTCCCCCGAGGAGGTGGACGCCAAGCTGCAGGCCGCCGCCCGGCGGCTCGGACGCGAGCTCAAGCTGCCCGGCTTTCGCAAGGGCAAGGTGCCCGCCCCCATGGTCCTGCAGCGCCTCGGCCGCGACGCCGTGCTCGACGACGCCGTGCGCGACGGTCTCAGCGGCTGGTATGTGGAGGCGATTCACGCCGCCGGCGTGGCCACCGTGGGAGACCCCAAGCTCGATCTCGGCGAGCTGCCCGGCCCCGGCGAGGAGCTGAGCTTCACGATCGAGATCTCCGTGCTGCCCAAGGCCGAGCTCGGCCCCTACCGCGGCCTTGAGGTCCCCCGCCGGGAGGCCGCCGCGAGCGAGCAGCAGATCGACGCCGAGGTCGAGGTCATGCGCGAGCGCCTCGCCCGTTTGGAGACCGCCGATCGCCCCGCCGGCCAGGGAGACTTCGTGGTGATCGACTACGTCGGCCGCCTGCCTCGGGCTCCCGATCACGGGGGCGCGGAGGGCGCGCGGGGGCCGGAGGGCGCGCGGGGGCCAGAGGGCGCGCCGAACGACGGCAGGCACTCCTCCG
>DATJVV010000297.1:0-6656 GCA_035501635.1 Solirubrobacteraceae bacterium
TGGGGCGCGGATGCGACCACGGGAGGATCCTAGGCAGTGGGCATGACGGCGGCTTCCTCGCCTTCGATCAGCCCCATCCTCCTGCCCAGCGCCACCAGTCCGGCGATCGCCCCCAGGGCCCCCACCATCAGCAGCGGCGCCTGCCACAGCCAGCCCTCGAGACTGGCGAAGGCCAGGCAGTTGTTCAGGCAGTGCGCGCCCATGCACGGATACAGGGACCCCGAGTAGCGGTAGAGCAGGCACAGCCCGAACCCGAGCCCCGCCAACGGCACCAGGTCCAGGACCGGCGCCGAGCCGGCGTGCACCCCGCCGAACACCAGCGCCGTGATCGCCGCCGCCGGCCAGGTGCCCCGCCAGTTGCGAAGGGCCGTGAAGACGTAGCCCCGGAACAGCAGCTCCTCGCACATCGGCGCAACCACGCACGTGAGCGCCGCGCTCGCCAGCAAGAGGCCGGCGCCTTCGTTGGAGCCCAGCTGTTCCAGCAGCTTCTCCTTTTCGGGGTTCACCGCCGCCGCCCAGATCGCGCTGAGCACCACAAACGCCACCAGCAGCACCAGCAGCATGCCCAACGCCGAGAGCCACCCCACGCCGGGCCGGCGCAGGCCGAACTGCCACGAGCGCACCGCCCGGCCGCCGAGGTGCGCGCAGAACACCGCCGCCAGCACGAACGCCACGTCCTGCACCACCGTGTCCAGGATCTCGAGTCCCGCGGGCGTGTGCGAGCTCGTGATCTTCGCCCCCAGCGCGAGCGCCGGCAGGTCCACCACGAAGCCCGCCACCGCCGCCAGCACCAACCCTCCCACCAGCGCCAGCGCCGCCGTCCACGCCGGCCAGTCGGTGTCCGGCGAGCGCCGCGCATCGCCCATCGCCGCCATGCCGGTGGCGCTCACGACACTCAGTGGCCCAGCCGGGCCATCAGGCGACCCAGTGCCAGGTGGCGAACTCAGCCGCGAAGAACATCAGCGCGATCGCCGAGCACACCAGCACGGGCGCCCGTGCCCGCGGGCGCCCCGCCAGCCAGGCAGCCACCACCATGCTAAGCGGGAACAGCACCACCAGGAAGCGCGCCAGCGACATCAGCGGCTGGGGGTTCACCGGGTAGGAGAGCGGCAGCGCCAGCGCCGCGATCGCGTACACCCCGTAGGCGCCCGGCAGCATCCTCACCACCGCCACCAGCAGCGGCGCCGCCGCCGCCAGGAACGCCAACAGCATCAGGTTGTGGCCCGCCGTGATGAACGGGCTGCCCCCCGCCAGCGGGTAGTACACATGCGCCCGCTGCCCCGACGCCAGCTGGCGCACCCCCGCCCACGCCGCCTTCAGCCCGTCCCACACCCCCGCGTAGGGCCCCGCGAAATGCCTCCCCCAGGTCTGCTGGGAGTGAAGCGGCGCCAGCGCGCTGCCACCCGCCAGGCCCAGGTAGGCCATGTAGAGGAACAGCCCCGCCGGCATCAGCGCCAGCCACAGGGCGTCCAGCCGCAGCCGGTAGCGCCGCGCCAGCCCCCGGGCTCGTCGCGGGAAGTCCGCCAGGCGATCCTCCCGGGGGCCATACAGGTAGAGCATCGCCGCCGGCGCCAGCAACAGCACGCCGGTGCTCCGGGTTGCCGCCGCCAGCGCCCCGAGCACCCCCACCCACATCCAGCGGCCCCGGCGAGCGAACCAGAACACCCCCACCGACAGCGCCAGGTAGAGGGACTCCGAGTACACCGCCGAGAAGTAGAAGGCCATCGGCGTGAGCGCCGTCACGTACACCGCCAGCCGCGCCGTGTCCCTCGCTCCGGCCCGTCCCGAGCCGGCGAACTCCAGGGCGGTGAGCCGGTGCAGGGCGTACAGGGCGAACCCCAGCGCCAGCACCGAGAACAGCACCCCCGCCAGCACCGGCTGCAGGCCCAGCCGCGAGAGCATGCCCACGCCCAGCGGGTAGAGAGGGAAGAAGGCGTCCCGCGCCGAGGTGTACGCGCCGAGCTCCGGCCGGTAGCCGAAGTGGGCGATCACCAGATACCAGGACGCGTCCCAGCGCGCCGCCGGCGCCGCCAGCAGGTCCCCCAGCCAGCCGAACCCCCGCGTCACCCCCGGCGGGTCGAAGGCGTTTCGCACCGGCCCGAACCCCAGCGTCGCCACCGTGCCGATGCCCGCCACCCACACCAGCGCCCGCGAGAGCCACACCGCCCGCCAGGCGTCCCGCACGGCCGCCGTGCGCGCCGGATCCGCCGCCGCCCACTCCGCCCCCCACTCGAGCGCTCGCGCCCACGCACCCCGCCGCGGCCGCGCGCCCGTCCCGGGCAGGACCGTGGCCTGTTCGCGCACCCCGCCCGTGATGCGCCGGCGAGGCGGGGCGTGGGGCACGAACGGAGCGCCCGCGGGCGGCGCCTCCACGACTGCCATCTCGGCGGTGTCAGGGCTCATGCGTTGGCACGCAGCCTAATCGTCTCGCGTGATGTCAGCGTCGCAGGCCCGCGCCCGCTGCACCGCCGCGAGCCCATCGCGCGCTACCCTCGGCTGGCCGGGGAGCCGTCGGCCCCGTAACGCATATGTCCAGGCACGCCAGACAGCGCCGGCGCAGGCACAACATCGCCGGGCCCGCCCGCCTGCTGCTCGTTGGCGGCGGGGCCCTCGCGGCGATGTGCGCCGTCGGCGCCATCGCCGCCGTGGCCTACGTGCTGCACGTGGCCGACACCACGCCGAAGCTCGACCGGCTCCATCCCGTGCTCGGCGTGGGCTCCTCCCAGGTGTACGCCGCCGATGGCACCCGCCTGGGATTCATCCAGGCCGACGACCTGCGCAGCCCGATCTCCTGGAGTGAGATCCCCGCCAACCTCAAGCACGCCACGGTGGCCATCGAGGACCAGCGCTTCTACCACAACGACGGCATCGACCTCACCGGCATCTTCCGCTCCGCCGTCAACGACGCCCTCCACGGACAGGCCCTCCAGGGCGCCTCCACCATCACCATGCAGCTGGTGCGAAACCTCTACCTCGGCAACGACCTGCACACGCTCAAGCAGAAGATCACCGAGGCCAAGCTGGCGCTCGAATACAACGAACACCACAGCAAGCGCTCCATCCTCACCAGCTATCTGAACACCGTCCCCTACGGCACCGTCGGCGGCCAGACCGCCCTGGGGGTCCAGGCGGCCTCGCGGGTGTTCTTCGACAAGCCCGCCTCCCAGCTGGACCTTCCCCAGACGGCCCTGCTGGCGGGGCTGCCCCAGGCGCCCTCCGAATACAACCCCTTCCTCGACCCCCACGCGGCCCGCCGGCGACGCAACACGGTGCTCGCGAAGATGGCCCAGCTGCACTACATCACCCAGGCCCAGGCCTCCGCCGCCCGGGCGGCTCCCCTGGAGGTGCGCCACGGCGACTTCTACTCACAGCGCAAAGAGAACTTCTTCTTCGAATACGTGCGCGAGCAGCTCGAACACCGCTACGGCCGCCACACCATGGAGCTCGGCGGCCTGAGGGTGTACACCACCATCGACCTCAACATGCAACGCCTGGCCCGCAAGGCCATCGCGGAAGTGCTCGACGAGCCCGAAGACCCCGCCTCGGCGATCGTCACCATCGACCCCCACAACGGCTACATCGAGGCCATGGCCGAGTCCGAGAGCTACGAGCAGTCCCAGTTCAACCTCGCCGCCGACGGCCATCGCCAGCCGGGCTCCACCTTCAAGGCCATCGACCTCGCCGACGCCCTCTCCCGGGGGGTGGACCCCAACAGCACCTACTACCTCTCCCACACCCTCTATCCAGGCTGGCTGGCAGCCGAACCGAACTACGAAGTCAAGACCTTCGAGGGCACCTCTCTGAATCAGGAGATGAACCTCGTCACAGCCACCCTGCACTCCGACAACACCGTCTACGCCCAGCTCGCCGCGGACCTCGGCGAGGAAAGCATCACCCACACCGCCTACGCGATGGGCGTGAAAACCCATCTTCTGGGCAACCCCGGCCAGGCTCTGGGCGGGCTCCAATACGGGGTCACGCCCCTGGAAATGGCGGACGTGTACGCGACCCTCGCCGATGGTGGCTATCGCAACGCCCCGATCGCCATCACCAAGGTGGTGTTCCCCGACAGCCACGTGGACGCCAACTGGGGCCACCCCCACCGGGTGAAAGTGCTTCCCCCCGGCGTCACCGGCGAAGAGACCCGCATCCTGCACCAGAACGTCCTCTCGGGCACCGCCGGGCGCTCGGCCATCGGCTGCCCCACCGCCGCCAAGACGGGCACCACCAGCGAACTCTACGACGCCTGGCTGGACGGCTACAACTCCGAATACGCCACCGCCGTGTGGATGGGCTACCCCAAGCGCGACATCGCCATGACCGATGTCCACGGCGAGCCCCAGCAGGGCGGCTACCTGCCCGCGGAAATCTGGCACACCTACATGCAGCCGGTCACCGAAGGCCACCCCTGTGCGCCGCTGGACGAATCCAACGAAGGTCTCACCTTCAAGCCCTTCTTCGGCCACTTCGCCACCACCGGGCGCACCGGCGGGGAAGCCCAGGCCGTCGAACAGCCCGCCGGCCCCTACGAACCGCCCACCGCCGGCGGATCCGGCGAACACCGCGAAACCCCCGCCAACCCCATCCCACGGGTGCCCACCCACCCGCACCCCTCGGAACCCCAGACCACCGAACCCCAGACGCCCGCCCAGCCGGAAGTCAAAGCGCCGGCCCCCTCCGAAGCGCCCCAGCCCGAAACGGCCCCCGGGGGCGGCGCCGAACCACACACCTGATCCGCCCGGAGACCGGGGACACGGCTGTCCGGCGCCCGGCGGCGGGCTCTCCGGGCGTGACGTTGGTAGGTTAGATACGTGGCAAAGGAAGACAAGGTCGAATTCGAGGGCGAGGTCATCGAGGCGCTTCCGAACGCCATGTTCAGGGTGAAGCTCGACAACGACCACGTCGTGCTCGGCCACGTGGCCGGCAAGATGCGCCGCTTTCGCATCCGCATCCTGCCGGGAGACCGCGTGCGCTGCGAGCTCTCCCCCTACGACCTCGACCGGGCCCGCATCGTCTATCGCCATCGCTGAGTTCCCCTGGACGCGAGCCCCGCGATGGAGCTCTCGCTGATCGAATCCCTCGCCGCTCGCCTGCGCCGGCCCGACCCCCGGCTGCTCGTCGGCATCGGCGACGACGCCGCCGTGGTGCGCTCGCTGCCGGTGTGCGTCACCTCCGTGGACGCGGTGGTGGAGAACGTGCACTTCCGCCTCGACCACCCCTCCTTCACCTTCGCGGACCTCGGCTGGCGGGCGCTCGCGGCGGCCCTCTCGGACATCGCCGCCATGGGCGCCCTTCCCGGCGAGGCCTACTTCGCCCTGGGCATACCCGGCCATGTGGGCGAGCGGAACGCGCTCGCGCTGATGGAGGGCGCCGAGCAGCTCGCCCGCCACACAGGCGTCACCATCGCCGGCGGCGACGTGGTCTCCGCGCCGGTCCTCTTCGCGAGCGTCACCGCCGTGGGCTGGGCCCACTCCCCCGAGGAGCTCCTGACTCGCGCCGGCGCCCAGCCTGGCGATCTCGTCGGGGTCACCGGACGTCTCGGCGCCAGGCCCCCGCGACCGTGGCCCCGCCTCGCCCAGGGACGCGCCCTCGCGGGAGCGGGCGTGCACGCGATGATCGACCTCTCCGACGGCCTCGCCACCGACGCCTCCCACCTCGCCCGCGCCGGTGGCGTGCGCCTGCATGTCGAGCTCTCCCAGCTGCCTCTGGCGGAGGGCCTCGCGGAGGAAGCGGGCCTCGCGGAGGGAGTCGCGAAGGAAGAGCGCCTCGCCGGGGCTTGCGTGGCGGCGCGGGCCGGGGAAGACTACGAGCTCTGCTTCTGTGCTTCAGCCGACGCTCGCGAGAGGGTGGAGCGGGCGCTTCACGATGCGTCTGGCCCACCCGTTACCTGGATCGGGCGCGTGGAGGCTCTCGCGGACGGGGAGTCGCCCGCAACGGTGTTCTCAGACGAGCGGGGTGAGCCGGTGGAGCTGCATGGTTACGAACACCGGTGGTAGCGGGTTGCGCTCGGGCGGAACCCCGTCGGGGGATTCGATCGGCCGGATGGCGGGGTGGCCTGGCAGCGCGCGGGCGGCGCCCAGGGGGACGGTCTGAGTGAGGCGGGCGTACACCAGCAGCCGTTTGGCGGCGCTGAACAGGGGGGTGCAGGCGGAGAGCACCAGGCGGGAGTAGCCCAGCTGGTCGATCGCCGCGGAGACGTCGGTGGGAGCCACCACCCGCTGGCCCGCCACCGTGTAGGTGAAGCGAGCGTAGGGCATGCGCACCACGATGCGATCGCCGGGCCGCAGCAGGTTGATGTCCCGGAAGGGCGCCAGGTAGGTGGTGCGGTGGCCGGCGATGGCCGTGGTGCCGGACACGCCCGGGTAGCGGGTGTCCGCGTAGATGCCCGGACCGCTCTCCAGATCGGAGGTGTCGGTGCCGTTCACCACCACGTAATGAGCGCCGATGCGCGGGATCTCGATGCGGCCCACCGCCTCACCGTCCCGGGCATGAGCCTGGAGGGATCGCGCGAGGTAGGCCACCCGGCGGCTCTCGTCGGGGAGGCTCGCCAGCGCCCGCCGCTGCTGGGCGTCGGGGGTGGCGCGTTCGATGGCGTCGAGATCCCCGCTCAGGCGATCCTGGCGGATTTTCGCGTACAGCGCGCTGAAGGGCTCCTG
>DATJVV010000298.1:0-4407 GCA_035501635.1 Solirubrobacteraceae bacterium
TGTGCAAGTAGCTGGCGGTGACCTGGGTGGCATTGTCGATTCCCTGTACTTCCACCGGCGTGTCCGAGCTTTCGCTGGTCCCATTCCCAAGCGGGCCAGCGCCCCAGCAGTCGACGTGACCGGTGGACAACACAGCACACGTGTGGAAGTAGCCGGCCGCGACCTGCGTGGCGTCGCTGATTCCCTTCACTTCCACGGGCTTGTCCGAGTTGCCTCCCTTCGTGCCGTTCCCCAGCTGGCCGGCGCTGTTTTCGCCCCAGCAGTCGATATGACCACCGGATAGGAGCGCGCACGTGTGTTCCCTGCCGGCGGCGACCTGGACGGCGTTGCTCACCCCCTGTGCCTCCACCGGCGTGTCCGAGCTTTCGGTGGTCCCATTCCCCAACTCGCCCTGGGTGTTCTCCCCCCAGCAGTGGACACGATCGCTGGAGAGCACCGCACAGGTGTGTTCGCCGCCGGCGGCCACGCTCTGGGCCGTCACCGATCCCTGCGCCTGCGCGGCGAGCATAGCGCACAGGAATGCACCCACCCCCGCAACCTTCCAGACTCTCCCTACTACGGCGCCGAGACCAGGGCGCCCCTTTCTTGCCACTCCCCCCTTCGGAGTGGCACACGTCGCACACGAGCGATTCACCTCTCCAACCTCCTCCCACGACTACCCGACGAGAGCACGAACATCGCCCGCGCCCCTGGCAAGGGCATCCGACAGGAGCGCATACTAACAGACTGGCCCGCCTGATGCAGGCTGCCACGATTTACTCAATAGTCGGAATTATGCGGGAGCCTCAACTGAGTATTTAAGCATGCCGCTCCCCGCCCGCCTTGGCGAGCTGGCGGCGCACGACCTGAAACCGCTCCCAGGCGCGGCGGTCCAGCGCGGTGCACGTCACGTGCCCGTCGGGGTGTGAAATTCCGGGCTCAGAGCGTCAGCTGCTGATAGGCAAGCGACTGGAAGGAGAGGCGGTGCAGCGCGGACACGCCGCGCCGTTCGATGGCCTCGCGGTGATCGGGGGTGGAGTAGCCGACGTGCTCGGCGAAGCCCCAGCCGGGGTGCTGAGCGTCGGCGTGGTGCATGTAGCGGTCGCGGGTGACCTTGGCGACGATGGAGGCGGCGGCGATCGCAGCGCTGGTGGCGTCGCCATCGACGATCGCCCGTTGCGGGCGCTCGAACTCGGGCACGGAGAAGCCGTCCACGAGGCAGAGCACCTCGCCGTCCACGGCGGCGGTGACCGCGCGCAGCGCGTCGCGCAGGGCGGCGAGGTTGGTGTTGTGCAGGCCCCTGGCGTCGATGCCGCGCACCGAGCGGGACACCACGACCACCCGCATGGCGGTCGCGAGCACGAGGGGGTAGAGATCCTCGCGGGCCTGGGGAGTGTGCTGCTTGGAGTCGTTGAGGGCGCGCAGGGCGCGTTGCTCGGAGAGGTCCAGGGCACGGTAGTCGAACAGCACGCCGGCCGCCACGAGAGGTCCCGCCAGGCAGCCCCGGCCCGCCTCGTCGGCGCCGGCGATCAGCGGAACTTCGAGGCCGCGGTCGAACGTGAACAGACGCCTGCCGCTGGAGCGGGAGCGACGGCGCCGGCGGCGCGCGGAGCGTCGCGAGGGTGCGCGGGCCGCGCCGCTCTGAGCGGCCGCCGCGTTCGGGGACGCCCCGGCGCGGGAGTTCGCGCTAGAAGAAGCCGATGCGGTCGGGCGGCCAGTACGTGGCGAAGGCCTGCCCGATGATCCAGGCGGTCGGGACGGGACCCCAGAATCGGCTGTCGTCGGATTCGCCACGGTTGTCCCCCATCATGAACCAGTGGCCGGCCGGAATCCTGATGGGGATCGGGAAGTTGCACTCGGGGCTGGCGCCGCACTGGCGGATGTAGGCGTCCGCCTCACGCTTGCCATTGCGGATCACGTGCCCTTCGCGGATCGAGATCACATCGCCGGGGCCGGCGACGATGCGCTTGATGAAGTTGACGCTCGCTTCCTTGGGGATCGGCGCGTCGCAGGCCTGACCTCCCAGTTTGACGGTGTGGGGAATCGGGCCGCACTGCTCCTGCTCGGCGCCTTCGGGCGGATGAAAGACGGTTATCTCGCCCACATGAGGTTCGCCGAAGTGGGTGCCGATGCGGTTGACGAGCACCCGTTGGCCGACCGCAAGGGTTGGCTCCATGGAGCCGCTCGGGATGCGGTAGGGCTTGACGACCCACCTCTGGATCGCGAGGGCCAGGCCGAGGGCCACCAGCACGATCAGCACGAGCTCCACGATCGAGCTCGTGAGGCTTTTCGAGCGCTTGGTCTTGGCGCTCACGGCGAAACGTCGCCGGCGGGCTCCCCCCCCTCGTCACCGCCGGCGTCGGAGGACGGGGACTCGGCGTCCGCTGTCTCGGACTCCCCCCGGGTCTCATCCGCCTGCGCCTCACCCGCCTGCGCCTCACTGGTCTGCGCCTCACTGGTCTGCGCCTCCCGCGCCTCGCTGGCCCGCGCCTCCCCCGCCTCATCGGCCTGCGCCTCCTCAGCCTGCGCCTCGCCCTCGCCCTGTGCCTGGGCGTCCCGCGCCTCGGCCCCCTCGGCGAGGGTGTCATCCGCGGTGAGACCCTCCGCGTCGGTGGCCTCCTGCTCGTGCAGCAGGCCTGGCTCGATCGCCTCCTCGGGGCCGATGTAGCGGCGCTCGCGCACACGGGCGCGCTTGCCCACGCGGTCGCGCAGGTAGTAGAGCTTGGCGCGGCGCACCTCGCCGCGAGCGGCCACCTCGATGCGCTCGATCTTCGGCGAGTGCACGGGGAACATGCGCTCCACGCCCACGCCGAAGGACTGCTTGCGCACCGTGAAGGTCTCTCTGGCGCCATGACCCTGACGCTTGATGACCACACCCTCGAACACCTGCACACGCCTGCGGGAGCCCTCGATGACCTGGAAGTGGACCTTCACGCGGTCTCCAGGCGAGAAGTTCGGGACGCGCCGCAACTGGGCGCGCTCGATGGTTTCGATGACGCTGCTCATGATCGTGAGGGAGAAGACGTCCGGCTGGACCGCCGCCACGGCTTGCGGGCGCGGGGCTCCGGCGCGGTGAGCATGGTAGCGGACTGGCGCCCCGCCGGCCGCGGGCGGGCGCTCTGCGAGTGCTCACCGCGCCGCGCGGCCGAACGGCTGGGGGCGATCGTTCGCCGCCGCGCGTTCGCGGCTGCGCTCCTCGCGCCAGCTGGCGATGCGCTGGTGGTGGCCGGAGAGGAGCACCTCGGGCACCCGCCAGCCGCGATACTCGGCGGGGCGGGTGTAGTGGGGGTACTCGGGGGCGCCCCGCAGAGCGGGGCTGTAGGACTCCTGCTCGGCGGACTGCTCGTGGCCGAGCGCCCCGGGGAGCTTGCGCAGGACGGCGTCGCAAAGGACCATCGCCGCGAGCTCCCCGCCGGCGAGCACGTAGCGGCCGATCGAGACCTGCTCGGTGACCAGATGCTCGAGGATGCGCTCGTCAAAGCCCTCGTAGCGGCCGCACAGCAGGGTGAGGGCGGGTTCGCGGGCGAGCTCCCGGGCGAGGGCGTCGTCCAGCAGCCGGCCGGTGGGGGTGAGGGCGATCACCCGTCTGCGTGCGCGCAGGTCCACAGGGTCGATGCCGTAGTGGGCGCGCAGGGCGCTGTCCATCACGTCCACCCGCAGCACCATGCCGGCGCCGCCCCCGAAGGGCGTGTCGTCCACCTGGCCGGCCGAGAGGGGGGTGTGCTCGCGGAAGTTCACGCACCGCAGGGTGCTGCCGGCGGCGATCGCGTTGGCCACGTGGCGCTGCTGGGAGAACCATCCAAACCAGTCGGGGAAGAGGGTGAACACGTCGATGTCCATGTGCGTCAGGCCTCCACGAAGCTCATGTCCACGTCGATGCGCCCAGCGGCGGGGTCCACGGCGCGGATGGCGTCTTTGACCATCGGCACCAGCAACACCCAGTCCTCGTCCGGCGCCGCCACCTCCAGAGCCTCGCAGGAGGGCAGCTCGATCACCCGCACCACCATCCCCACTTGCCGCTCGCCGTCGTGGACCTCGCAGCCCTCGAGCTCGTGGGCCCACCACTCGTCCGGACCCAGCGCCGGAGCGTCGGCCGGAGCGACCGTGAGGGGCAGGCCGCGCAGCGCCTCCGCCGCCTCCCGGGTGTGGACGTCGGCCAGCCGCACGATCGGACGCTCGTCGGCGCCCGCCCGGCGCACGATCTCCCGGGCACGGCCCTCGATCGTGACGCTGGTGCCCGGCGCAAGCAGCCGGGGCTTGGGGCGGGTGACGTAGAAGCTGCCATCGAGGCCGTGGGCACGGCCCACGCGTCCCGCCTCCAGCTCGCCGCACATCGGCTCAGTCGACGATGTCGACGAGCACCTTGCAGCCTTCGCTGGTGGCCGCCGCTTTGACCACCGTGCGCAGCGCCTGCGCGGTGCGCCCGCC
>DATJVV010000299.1:0-2274 GCA_035501635.1 Solirubrobacteraceae bacterium
GCGCTGGCCACGGGCACGCTGGCGATCATGGGTACCTTCCTGGTGCGCAGCGGGGTGCTGAACTCGATCCACGCCTTCGGCGGGCAGACGCTGGGGGTGCCGTTCGTGTGCCTGATCGGGGTGCTGATCGCGGGGTCGATCCACCTGGTGAGCAGCCGCCGGGCGCCGTTGCGCGGCGAGCATCGCCTGGACAGCCTGCTCTCGCGGGAGTCGATCTTCCTGGCCAACAACGTGGTGCTGGTGGGCCTGTGCTTCGTGATCTTCTGGGGCACCTACTTCCCGCTGATCTCCGAAGCGTTCACAGGACGGGCGGCCTCGGTGGGGCCGCCGTGGTTCGATCGCTACACGGTGCCGCTGGCGCTGATGCTGGTGCTGCTCAGCGGCATCGGCCCGGTGATCGCCTGGCGGCGGGCCACGCTGGCGAACGCCCGTCGCAACCTGCTGGCGCCGGCGCTCGTGGGCCTGGCCACTTTGGGGCTGCTGCTGTTGCTGGGCGTGTCGGGCAAGCCGGCGGCGCTGGCGATGTTCTCCTGCGCGGCCTTCGCGCTGGTGTGCGTGGGCCAGGAGCTCCAGCGGGGGGTGCGCGCCCGGCGGGCCAGCACCGGCGAGCCGCTCCCGCGGGCGCTCGGGAGTCTGGTGGCGCGCAACCGCCGGCGCTACGGCGGCTATGTGGTGCACGCGGGCATGGCGGTGCTGTTCGTGGGGGTGGCCGCGTCGTCCTCCTTCCAGCACGCGGTGGAGCCCACGCTGAAGGTGGGCCAGTCCAGCCGGGTGGGCGCCTACACCGTGCGCTACGTGCGGCCCACCGCGTCCGTCACCCCCAGGTACGACCCCGCGCACACGGGCGCCACGCTGAGCCTCGGGGCGGTGCTGGACGTGAGCGGGCACGGCCGGCACGTGGCCACCCTCTACCCCAGCGAGGGCTACTACGACTCCGGGGAAGCCGCCCAGGGCTCGGTGGGCCACTTCATCGGCGGTCAGCCGGTGAGCCACGTGGCGATGAGCGCGGGCGTCAGCCGGGACGTGTGGAGCGCGATCGCGCCGAACATCGAAACGGCCCAGCTCAAGCACATCGTGGAGGTGGCCAACCGCACGATCCCGATCGTGCGCCCCGACGAGGGCCTGATCGCGATCGCCTTCCTCGCGCGCAGCTATCTGCAGGCCCCGCCCCCGGCCCAGTTCCACTTCATCGTGTCCCCCCTGGTGATGTGGATCTGGATCGGCGGCGCGATCGTGGTGGCGGGCGCGCTGATCGCGATCTGGCCGGTGCGCCGCCGCCGCGAGGAGACCTCGGTGCGCTCGCAGACGCGCCTGGGCGCACGGTTGGAGGCGGCCCGGGAGGCCAAGTACCGGGAGCTGCGCGACCTCGAACTGGACTACCGCACGGGCAAGCTCTCCGAGGAGGACTACCGGCTCACCGACGCCAGCCTGCGCGCGGAGGCGGTTGAGATCCTCGAGGCGCTCGACGAGCTGGACGAGCTGGAGGCTCCGCTAGGACCAGGGGTGCTTGAGCAGCAGGATGGCGTTCAGGGCGAAGAGGACGGCGAAGGCGATGGTCCAGCGGTTGAGGTTTCGCTCGACCATGGAGCCGCCGCCGAGCGGGCCCTGGCCGCTGCCGACGCCGAAGGCGCCCGAGAGCCCTGAGTCCTTGCCCGAATGCATCAGGATCAGGAACACGAGCACCACGCAGATGATCACCTGCACCACTGAGAGCAACGCTTCCACGCCGGCAGGGTAGCGCGTTCGCGCTCGCTATGGGCAGGGGACGGTGGCCGAGGCGCTCGCGACGGCGCCGCCCAGGAAGGAGGCTTGGGCGGCGAACGGGAAGCCGCCCGGGGGGCAGCTGGCGGGCAGCACGATCCTGCCGGGTGTCGGGTGGCCCCGTGACGGTGGTGAACCGCCCACGGTGACGGTCACCGACAGGAAGGAGGCGTCGGGCTCGTACATCACGGTGGGGATGAGGGGCACGGAGGTGACGGTGCGCCAGCCGTAGGGGGGCTCTTCGGTTTCGAGGGTCTCGGTTGAGACGGCGCTCTGATAGAGGGGCGTGTAGCCCCGGCCGAAGATCAGGAAGGCGGGCTGGCCGCCGTGGTCGGGGCCGCGAAAGACCCACAGGGCGGCCTGCTCGGGCACCGCCTGGGAGCCGGCGTGCACCCGCAGCAGCGCGTGGCCGCGCCCCACCTGGGAGCCATGGGGGCAGCCAGATGGCCCCCTGCTCCGAAGGCGCGCGGGCGAGCAGACCCTCACGCCCGCCACCGTGACGCGCACGCCCGC
>DATJVV010000300.1:0-3411 GCA_035501635.1 Solirubrobacteraceae bacterium
GTTCTCGGCGGTGATCAGTCCGTTCGCGTGCCGTCCGTAGGCCGAGCGGGCGATCAACGCCGCCGGCGTTATCCCCGAGGGGCGCATGTCGGCGAAGTAGTCGAGGCTCACCATCGCCCTCACCTGGGAGTTCGCCACCAGCTGAAGCACTCCGTTGAAGTGCAACGCCCGCAGGTGGTGAGCCTGACGGATGCCATCCACCAGACACAGCGTCGCCGTGTCCACCGTCGCGGTGTTGCTGGCGCTGGGCGTCAGGTTCGCTCCCACGCACGCTTCCGCGCCGGTGCTCCCGGGTTCCCTTCCCGACGTCGCCGCCGCCGGCGCGCCGCCCGTGCTCAGCGCGAGCGCTCCCGCGAGCGCCAGCACCACCGCCCCGCGCCCGCGTCTCTCTCTGGCCTGCTGTCCAAGCTCCCCCAGCAAGAGCCGAACATCCTTCCAGAATCCTCCGATGCGAGGTGTCACCATCTCGTGAGGTGTCACCATCTCGTCTTCCGGTCGTCTCCCCGGCCATCGCGGGCCCCCTGTGGCCAAGGCCGGCGGCGCGTGGAAGCTGTGCGAGGATGTGCCCGAGCCGTTGGGGGGTCGTCCAATGGCAGGACACCAGGTTTTGGTCCTGGGAATCGGGGTTCGAATCCCTGCCCCCCAGTGCGGTTCAGGTGGCGCATGCGCCACCTGCCGGCCGGCACATGTGCCGGCCGGAGGAGCCGCACCTGTGCGGCTCCTGACATACCATCTCGAGCATGACCGCTCCCACGGTGCTGATCCTCGCGGCGGGCATGGGCACGAGGATGTGCTCGCGCACGCCCAAGGTGCTGCACGAGATCTGCGGGCTGCCGATGCTGCTGTGGCCGATCCGCGCGGCGCGCGCGGCGGGAGCGGGCCGGGTGGTGGTGGTGGATTCGCCCGAGCTGGCCCTGCGGGAGGTGCTGCCCGAGGGCGTCGAGATCGCCGTGCAGCCCCAGCCCGACGGCACGGGCGGCGCTGTGCGCGCGGGAGTCGCCGCGCTGGAGGACCGCGGCGGGGTTCCCGATGAGCCGATCCTGGTGCTCAGCGGCGACGTGCCCCTGGTGAGCGCTCAGACGATCGCGGGCCTCGTGGCCGCCCACCGCGAGAGCGCCGCCGCGGCCACCGTGGCGAGCACCACCCTGGAGGACCCCAGCGGCTACGGGCGCATCGTGCGCGCCGGCGACGGCGGCCTCGAGCGGGTGGTGGAGACCAAGGAGGCGGGTGACGCCACGCCGGCCCAGCTGGAGCTGCGCGAGGTGAACACCGGGGTGTACGTGTTCGCCCCCGAGGCCCTCCGCGAGGCGCTGCCGCGGCTCACCGCCGAGAACGCCCAGCGCGAGCTCTACCTGCCTCAGGCGCTCGAGCTGATCCGCGCCGCCCGCGGGCGGGTGGCGGTGCACGAGGTCTCAGACGCGGGTCTCGTGCTCGGCGTCAACGACCGCGCCGGCCTGGCCCGCGTGCGCGAGCTCGCCCAGGCGGCCATCCACGCCCGCCACATGGCCGTCGGCGTGACGATCGTGGATCCCGCCGCCACCGTCATCGACCTCGACGTGAAGATCGGCCCCGACACGATCGTCGAGCCCTTCACCACCATTCGCGGCGCCAGCGTGATCGGCGAGGGCTGCCTCATTCGCCACTCCTACCTGGTGGACTGCCTGCTCGAGGACAACGTCACCGTGGGGCCCTTCGCCTACCTGCGTCCCGGCACCGTCCTGCGCGCCTCCGCGAAGGTGGGCACGTTCGTGGAGATCAAGAACTCCGACATCGGCACCGCCGCCAAAGTGCCCCACCTCTCCTACATCGGCGACGCGCAGGTGGGTGAGCACACCAACCTCGGAGCCTCCACCATCACCGCCAACTACGACGGGCGCGCCAAGCACCCCACCGCCATCGGCCCCCACGTGCACACCAGCGTGCACACCAGCCTCGTGGCGCCCGTGACGCTCGCCGAGCACTCCTACACGGCCGCCGGATCGGTGATCACCGAGGACGTGCCCGCGCAGGCTCTCGCGATCGCCCGTCCGCGCCAGCGGAACATCGAGGGCTACGCCAGCCGCCAGCCGTCGGACGCTCGGGACGGCTGACCGGGCGCCCGCCCGCCACGCTGGCCGCCGGGCACCCGAAACGGCGCCATCGCGGCGACTGTTTACACTCACTCTCGAGATGAGCAGCGCGATCGACACGCGCAGCGAGCAGAGCCTCCAGACGAGCCTGCCCATCGACTACAACAAGCGGCTGATGCTGTTCAGCGGCCGTGCCAACCCGCAGCTGGCGGTGGACATCGCCGACAAGCTGGAGGTGGACCTCGGGCCGGTGCAGCTGAAGACGTTCTCCAACGGCGAGGTGTACTGCCGCTACGAGGAGTCCATCCGGGGGGCGGACGTGTTCATCGTGCAGTCCACCTGCGGCAACCCCCACACGGGCATCACCGCCAACGACGCCCTGATGGAGCTGCTGTTCATGATCGACGCCGCCGTGGGCGCCTCCGCCCACCGGGTGATCGCCGTCACCCCCTGGTTCGGCTACTCCCGCCAGGACAAGAAGTCCGCGCCCCGCGAGCCCATCTCCGCGCGCCTGGTGGCCCGCATGCTGGAGGCCGCCGGCGCCGACCGGGTGCTCACGATGGACCTCCACGCCGGCCAGATCCAGGGCTTCTTCCAGAAACCCGTGGACCACATGACCGCCCTGTTCATGCTCACCCAGTACTTCGGCGACCTCGGCCTCTCCGACCTCGTGGTGGTGGCCCCGGACGCGGGCCGGGTGAAGCTGAACAAGAAGTTCGCCTCCAAGATCGGCGCCGAGCTCGCCATCCTCGACAAGGAGCGCCCCGCCCAGCAGGTGGCGGAGATCGGCTACGTGATCGGCGACGTGCGCAACAAGACCGCCGTGATCGTGGACGACATGATCGACACCGCCGGCACCCTCAGGGCGGCCGCTCGCACGGTGCTCGACGAGGGCGCCTCCCGGGTGTACGCCGCCGCCACCCACGCCATCTTCTCCGGCGACGCCTTCCAGAACCTTGCCGACTCCGGCCTGGAGGAGATCGTGGTCACCGACACCATCCCCGCCAACCCCAACCGGCCCGCCAACGTCCGCGTGCTCCCCTGCGCGGAGCTCCTCACCGACTCCATCCGGCGCATCTTCGTTGACGACTCCGTCTCCGAAGTGTTCGGCGGCGAGAACCAGCTGTTCTGAGCCGTCCCCCGCGGCCGAGCCCATCCCCGGTGGCCGAGCCCATCCCCCCCGCGGCCGAGCCCATCCCACCCGCGGCCTCCCACATCGGCCCCCGCGCCTGGTGGCGCCGCCAGCCCTCCCGCCGTCGCCTTGCCATGGTGCTCGCCTCGCTGCTCCTGCTCGCCATCGGCGGCGTGCTCCTGGCCCGCTACCTGTCCACCGAAAACGTCG
>DATJVV010000301.1:0-2029 GCA_035501635.1 Solirubrobacteraceae bacterium
ACTCGCCCGGCAGGTAGACCCCCGGCTCGACCGTCACCACGTTGCCGGCCTGAAGGGGGTCCTCACTCGCTGTGCGCGAGAGGCGCGGGCCCTCGTGGATCTCCAGGCCCACGCCGTGGCCGAGGCCGTGGCCGAAGCGCTCCCCCTCCCCCGCCCGCTCGATCACCTCCCGGGCGGCCGCGTCGAGCTCTTTGCCGTTCGGCCCCGGGCGGATCGCGGCGAGGCCCGCCCGCTGGGCTTCCAGCACGAGCTCATACACCTCCCGCGCCCGCGCGCCCACGTTCTCACCGGTGGCGTAGGTGCGGGTGCAGTCCGAGCAGTAGCCCTCGTGAAAGGCCCCCCAGTCGATCGTCACGAGCACGTCGCGCGGGATCGTCACATCGCGCGGCTCGGCGTGCGGCAGCGCCCCGTGCGCGCCCGCCGCCACGATCGAGGGAAAGCTCGGCCCGTGCGCCCCCAGCCGGCGCATCGCCAGCTCCAGCTCCAGCGCCACCTCGCGCTCGCTGCGCCCCGCCAGCCCCTGCTCCAGCACCCGCCGCAGCGCCTCGTCGGCGAGCTCGCTCGCGGCCCGGATGCGCGCGATCTCCCCCGCGTCCTTCACCATCCGCAGCGCCTCCACCGCGCCCGCGCACCCCACCAGCTCCCACCCCTCCCCCAGCCGCTCCGCCAGGCGCCGGTGCTGAGCCACGCTGATGCTCGCCTCGTCGAACCCCAGCCGCCCGCCGCCGGGCATGCGCTCGCGCAAATGCTCCGCCACCGCCTCCAGCAGGTCCCCCGTGACGATCTCCCGGTCCAGGTCCGGCGGCAGCTGCGCGGCCGACTGGGTGTCGTAGCGGAAATCGGTGAAGAAGCGCGCCGCCCGCGCGCCCACCAGCAGCATCCCGTTGCTGCCGCTGAAGCCGCTGAGATAGCGCACGTTCGCCAGCCCGCTCACCAGCAGGCCGTCCACCTCGCGCCCTGAGAGCTCCGCCGCCAGGCGCTCCAGGCGCCCGCTCATACCAGCCCGCTCTCCTCGCCCCCGCTCTCGCCGCCGAGCTCCTCGCGCAGCCGCTCCAGCGCAAGCCGGTAGCCGTCGGGCCCCCGCCCCGAGATGCTCGCCACGCAGAGGTCGCCGATCACCGAGATCCGCCGCCACGGCTCGCGGCTTTGCACATCCGAGAGGTGCACCTCCACCGCGGGGATCCCCGTCAGCTCGAGCGCGTCGTGAATCGCATAGGCGTAGTGCGTCCAGGAGCCCGGGTTGAGGATCGCCGCGTCCGCCCCGCCGCCCGCGAGCGTCTGCAGGCGCTCCACGTACTCGCCCTCCATGTTCGTCTGAAAGAAGCCCACCGCCATGCCGAGCTCCGCCGCCCACGCCGCGATCTGCTCCTCCAGCTCGCGCAACGTCAGCGTGCCGTAGTGCAGCGGGTCGCGGCCGCCGAGCATGTTCAGGTTCACGCCGTGCAGCACCTCCACGCGGGGTTTGCTCGCGCTCATGTCCCGCACAGCTCCGCCACCGCCGCCTCCACCTCGGAGGGATCCACGGGACAGCCGATCCGCGGCTCGCCCGGCGCGTTCATCAGCACGAACGGCACCGGCCCCTCCCCCAGGCGCTTCTTGTCCAGGCGGCTGGCCGCCACCACCTCCGCCGGGCTCACCCCCGCCTCGGCGAGGCTCACCGGCAGCCCCCGCGCCGCCAGCAGCCCCCTGACCTGCTCGCGCAACTCCTCCGCGCCGGAGAGCCGCAGGGCGGCCAGCAGCCCGAGGCCAACCGCCTCCCCGTGGCGGTAGCGCGCATAGCCGGTGGCGGTCTCGATCGCGTGGCCCACCGTGTGTCCCAGGTTCAGCGCCTGCCGCCGCCCATTGTCGCGTTCGTCGCTGGCCACCACCGCGAGCTTCGTGCGGATGCACCGCAGGATCGTCCACTCCTCGGCGCCGCCGGCGCTCGCGTCCTCATCGCACACACGCTCCCACAGCGCCCCGCCCGCGATCAGCGCGGTCTTCAGCACCTCCACCCAGCCGGCCGCGAGCTCCTCACGCGGCAGCGTGC
>DATJVV010000302.1:0-10948 GCA_035501635.1 Solirubrobacteraceae bacterium
AGCTGGGAGGTGGGCTCGTCCAGCAGCACCATCTGCGGTCTGCCGGCGAGCGCCGCGCCTAGCGCGACCCGCTGCTTCTCCCCTCCCGACAGGTCATGGGTGGAGCGATCGAGCAACGAGTCGATGCCGAGCGCGAGCGCCACCTCCTCCACGCCGCGCGCAACCGCGGTTGGCGCCTCGCCGCGGCTCTGCAGCGGCAGCGCCAGCTCCGCGCGCACCGAGCTCGTCACCAGCTGGGTCTCGGGATCCTGGAAGAGCACGCCCGCGAGCGCGCCGAGCCTCGCCGGGCCGTGCTCGCGGGTGTCCAGCCCGCCCAGGCGCACCGCGCCGGCGAAACGTCCGCCGTGGAAGTGGGGCACCAGGCCGCAGGCGGCGCGCAGGAGCGTCGACTTGCCGCAGCCCGAGAGGCCCGCCAGCAGGCACAGCTCGCCCGGCGCCACCTCGAGAGTCACGTCCTCGAGCGCAGGCTCGGATGCCTGCGGGTAGCGGTAGCTGACGCTCTCGAAGGAGAGGATCGCGCTCATGGCTCGATCCCCCGCCGGTCGCAGAAGGGCGCGAGCACCACCGCGACCAGCGCCAGGCACAGCACGAGCGCGCCGGCGCCCATCGGGGCGTGCACCAGCGGGTAGGCCCGGAAGGGCGCGAGGTGGCTCAGGCGCGCCAGGACGCAGAGCGCGAGCACCGCGAGCGCCGAGGCGGCGAAGGCGATGTCGTGGCGCGACCACGTGAGCGGCCCGGTACGCACAGCGCCCCCTGAACCCCGCGCACGCCGCCCCCGGACACGCGGACGCCGGCCACGGGCGGCCTTCGCGGGGCGGGCGGCCCCGAAGCCGCGCAGCTCGAGCGTGGCCGCCACGTCCATCGCGCGGTCCAGCGAGCCGCCGATCACCGCTCCCACCAGCGCCACCCGCGCGCGGGCCCCCTGCCCGCCGCCGTCTGGGCGCGTGCGCCGGGCCTCGGCCAGGCGTTCCGCGTCGGCGGCAAGCAGCGGCAGCATGCGCGTGGCGAGCGAGGCGGTCAGCGCCGAGCGAAACGACAGCCGGCGCAGCGTGCCGAGCAGCTCGTCGGGATCCACGCTGAGGCTCGCGAGGGTGGTGGCGAGCATCAGCAGGGTCACCTTCAACGCGATCACCGCCCCGTACACCGCCGCCTCCACGGTGAGGTAGCCCTGGCCGAAGGGGCCGAGGTCGCCCAGGCGGGCGAACACCGTGAGGCCATCCCGCGAGACCAGCACGTTGATGGCCACGATCGCCACCGCCACGATCGCCGCGGTGCGCAGCGTTCGCGCCAGCTGCGGACCGACGCCCGCGAGCGCCCCGGCCGCGAGCACCGCCAGCGTCAGCGCGAGCAGCACAAGCGGCTGGAAGATAAGGAGCGCGCCCAGCGTGAGCGTGAGCGCCCACAGCGCGCCCACGCCGGCGCGGGTTGCGTGCAGGGGGCTGGCCAGGCGCCGGTAGAAGAAGGGACGCCGCGCCGAGAGCACCGCTCACGCTCCCGCGGGCGTCGCCAGCACCGTGCCCTGCCCGGTGACCGCCACGGCGAAGCGGTTGGCCAGCGACGCGCCGCGCAGCGCGCGCGCGGCCAGTTCGACGCCCGGCTCGTCGGTGCCGGTGATCAGCCACACGGGAAGCTCGCCTTCTTCGTGGCTTGCCGTGGCGGCCACCAGCCCGGCGTCGCCGGTGAGCGTGCGGGCGCTCTGGCCGCGCTCGTCCAGCAGCGTGAGCGAGCCGTCGGAGGCGAAGCGCGCGTAGACGCCGCTGGCCTGTGGACCCTGGGCGAGTGCGCCCGCGGCCTGCCCGCCCTTCAGCGCGCTCCACGGGCCCACCAGCACGCGCAGCGTCTGCGGGTCGGCGCCCGGCTCGATCCCGGAGATGCCCGCGGTGACGCCCGCTTCGCGCAGGCGGCTGGCCACCGTCGCGCACGGCGCGCTGGACTGCGGCGCGCATTCCACCCGCACCGGCAGGCGCTTGCCGGCGACGCCGTTGAGGAACGGCTCGGGGAAGGAGCCCACCACCGCCGGCACGCTCCCGGCCTGGCTCCAGTCGTGGCGATCCCACCAGATGCGATCGCCCGGGTGCACCACCGTCTGGCTGGCTCCCTTCGGCGCCTGCACGCCGTTGACGTAGTAGAACCAGTCCACCGGCTGGCCCCCTTCTTCGCCGCCGGCGTGCCCGTCGACGCTCTGCACGAAGCCGCCCCCGTAGCGGGTGGCGACGCTCGCGTTGCGCATCAGCAGGCTCATCGCCGTTTCCTGCCCGGACACCTTCGGCGCGCTGAACGAGCGCAGCGTGCGCGCGCCGAAGCCTTCGGTGACGGTGAGCCGCACGCCGCTCGGCGGGCTGCCCGCGCCGAGGCCACAGCCGGCGAGGGCCGCGGTGGCGAGGAGGGCGAGGGTCCCGCCGAGCGCGCGGCCGGCGGCACCCCGTGCGACACCGGTCCACACGCCGGCTACCTGCGCACCTCGAAGACGATCCGCGAGGTACCCCGCGCCAGGGTCGTGCTGTTGCCCGCCGCGTCCGTGGCCCTCACGTCGAGCACGTAGCGGCCGGGGCGAAGCACCGCCGGCAGCAGGTAGGAGAAGCTCGCCCCGCCGGCCACCTTGAAGAAGCTCCCCTTCCCGCAACGCGTCCTTGCGAAGCGCGTGGTGAGGCCGTCGTAGGCGTAGCAGCGGTGGCGGTACTCGCGGCGCAGCCGCAGGCTCACGGAGGCGACCGGCGAGTGAGCGCTGATCGTGCCGGCGAGCACGCGCGGCGCCCGTCCCGGAGCGTAGACGCGCCCGTTGAGCACGCTGCTCAGGTGCGCCACGAGCGCGTAGGGGCCCGTGTATGGCAGCGAACGGGTGGTGCTCGCGCTGACGCCGGCGGCCGCGGTGGCCTTGCTGGGGCCAGACCCGCATGTGAGTTCGTCGCTTGCCCGAACGCAAACCTGAACCGGAGCGGATGGGGCGGCTCCCGGCTCGGTGGCGATCAGCGCATAGCTGCCGGGAGTGGCGAGCGCCAGCGTGGCGATCCCGCTCGCGTCGCTCTGGCCGCTCGCTCCACCCCCCGAGACGCTCACGCCCGGCTCGGGCGCAGCGGTGCCTTCGCCGACTTCGGCGAACGTTCCCGGACGGGTGTGGACCTTGCCGACCGTGACCTGGAAGGGGGCGCCGGCGAGCACCGTCTGCGGCACGTTGGCGAGCACGAGCGGCAGCACCGTGGGCGCAAACGCGGGTTCGGGCTCGTGATCGGCGATCACCAGCACTTCGTCGCCTTCGCTCAGCATGTCTTCGCAGATGCCGCCCGCCCATTTGTCGTCGATCCAGACCGCCCAGGTGTCGGCTTCCCTGGTGAATTCGTGCGTCTCGCCGAGGATCGTCTTGGTGAAGTCCCCTTTGCTGCCTTCCTCCTCGCCGTGATCCCAGTTCCCGCCCACCGCGAGGTTGATCGCGGCGTTGGCGCTGTCCGCCGGGCATTCGCTGACCGGTTCGGGCTTTTCGAGCGTCACCGTCGTGAGCGGAAGCAGCGTGCTCGATTCGCCGATCACACGAACCTTCACGACGGGCGCCGCGTGAGCCTGCGGCGCCCGCACGAGAAGCAGCAGCACGAGCAGAAACGTCGATGCGAGACCCAGCAGGCGGCGATCCGCATGCGCGCGACGCGAGTTACTCCAGCGAGACATCATCTGAGCCAACCCCTTTCCTCGAGGGCTTCGTGGGCTTTGGTCGCCGGCAGGTCTCCTGGCTCCCGGGCCTACCCCTCCGCGCCTTCCCGAGCCGCGGGGCGGATCGGTGGCTTCGCGCGCTGAGCGCGTCGCGGTGGGCATCCCCGGTCACAGTGGCGGGTCCGCGCCGGATTCGCACCGGCTTCCCTTGACCGTCGACCGTTGTTAGGTGCGGCGAATCCTACAGCTCGCCGTCGAGGTCGGCGAGCGCCCCCCGCTGAGCGTCGTCCAGCAGCGGCCTCTCCGCCAGCAGTCGCCGGGCGACGTCGAGGTCGTCGGGCCGTCCCACCGTGAGCGCCGCGACCAGGCGGCCGTCCCGCAGATACCAGTTGGTGAAGCTGTTCTCGGCGAAGGAGCCGCGCACGATCTCCTCGTCCCAACGAGACGCCGGGCCGACGTATTCGAGCTCGCCGAGGTTGGCGAGCACCGAGAAGAAGTAGGGCACCACCTCGTGGGGCACATCGCGGCCGAGCATGTTCAGGGCGGCGGTCCTGCCGTGGTTGAAGGCCACGTCCCAGTGCTCGATGCGGATCGGCCCGCCGTGCGGCGGCGAGTCGTATTCGCAGATGTCCCCCGCCGAATAGATGCCCGGTACGGAGGTCTCAAGGCGCGAGGAGCAGGCAAGGCCGCCATGCTCCCCGATGGCGATGCCGGCGCGCTGGGCCAGCTGCACGTCGGGGATCACGCCCGCGCCGATCACCACCGTCTCGGCCGCGAGCTCCAGGCCGGCGCGTGTCACCACCTTGCTCACCCGCCCGTCGGCGCCCTCGAAGCGCTCGAGCTCGTCCTCGCCGTGGATCACCACGCCGGCCCCTTCCAGCAGCTCCTGGAAGTGGCGGCCCACGCGCTCGCCGAAGCCCCGTTCGAGCGTGGCGCGCTCCTGCATCACGATCGTGCAGCGCTTGCCGATCGCCGTCAGCGAGGCCGCCACCTCACAGCCGATGTAGGAGCCTCCGATCAGCACCACGTGCTCCGCGTCCGCCACGTCCGCGCGGATCGCGTCGGCGTTGCCCAGCGTGCGCAGGTAGTGGATGCCCTCGAGCTCGCAGCCGTGAACGTTCAGCCGCCTCACGTTCGCGCCGGTGGCGATCAGCGCCCTGCCGAAGGACACCTCCCGCTTGTTGGAGAGCTTGGCGGTGCGCGCCTGCACGTCGAGAGCGGTGACGCTCGTGCGCGTGAGCAGCTCGATCTCCCGCTCCTCCCACCACTCGTTCGGGCGAAAGAACGCGTCGGAGCGCTCCTCCTCGCCGCGCAGGTAGCCCTTGGAGCAGTTGGGGCGGTTGTAGGGCGGGTCGGGCTCGCGGCCCACGAGCAGGATCGATCCCTCTCCCCCGGCCTCCCGCAGCCAGCGCGCGCAGTTCGCGCTCGCCAGGCCGCCGCCGATCAGCAGGTGGTCAACGCTCCTGTCCGCCATGCTCGGCACCTTACCCACTGGTCGGGTACGCCGCTGAGGGTCCTAAAGCCCCGGGGGGTGGCGCACCGACCAGCGCGCCCAGGTGGGGATGTGGTCGAGGATGCGCCAGCGGGGGCCGTCCTGGTCGCGGTTTGGACCCACGTCGGTGCCGTCGTGACTGGTGTCCAATCGCAGGCCCGCGATCACCACGAACACGTGCGGGGTGGGCGCGGCGGTCGCGTAGATCGTCACCCAGCGTCCGGGACCCGGAGCGCCCCAGTGGAGATAGTCCTGCGCGAGCGGGTTCTCGGCGAGGATTTCGCCGATCGGGCGCACGCCGGAGCGAAACAGGACGTAGTTGACGGTGCTCGAGCAATCCTCGTCGGCCGCCCCGCGCGGGTCGGGATGGCCGTCGGGCCCATAGGGGAGGTCCTGCAGCTCATTGCCCGCGACCACCATCGCCTGCACGCTCGCCGGCACGCCCGCGGGCACGAGCGCCACGTGACCGTCGCCGGGCGCCAGCACGGCCCGTTCGCCGGAGACGAACGTGACCGGGGTGGGGCTCTCGCCGACGAGCCGCGCGTCGGCGCCCGTTTCGCCGGCGGGCACTTCGACCGGCTCCGCGACAGCGCCGCCCGTGGCGCCCGTCGTCCCGTAGCGCTCCGCCCAGCTCTCCACCTCCCGCACGTACCAGTCGGCGTGGTTGTAGGCGAAGATCGCCCCGCGGTAGTCGCGGGGCGCCCCCGAGGCCCGCAGATAGCGGGCCGCCGTGAAGATCGCGTCGGCGGGATCCCAGCGGTCGGCTCTGCCGTCGCCGTCTCCATCGACCCCATACCGAGCCCACGTCGCGGCCAGGAACTGCATCGGTCCGCCGGCCCCCGCCGAGTTCTCCGCTCCCTCGTGCGTGCAGGAGGGGTCGGGGTCGCGGCCGTGGTCGCACTCCACCCTGCCGATCCCCGCGAGGATCGCCCAATCCAGGCCAGAGCGCTTCGCCGCGGCCTCGTACAGGCGCAGGTATTCGGGTGGGATTTCACGGTGGGCCAGCCGCGAAACGCCGTCCCCGGGAGCGTTGGTACCGAGCCCTTCCCCGCCGAGGTCCCCGATCAACGCCGGGCCGATGAGCGCCATCAGCAGCATCCCGAGCGCCGCCACCGCGGCGAGACCCGCAGCCGCGACCGCCCCGGCGTTGATGCCGTGTCCTCCCAGATCGCCCACCCAGGAGGGCGCGCTCACGGCCGGTCAAAGCCCAGCTGACGTTTGCGCCCCTGCTCCACCGCGAACGCGTCGTCCAGCACCGCCGAGCCGCTGCCCGTCCGCCGCCTGGACGAGCCAGCGCGTTTCCAGGCGTCGATCGCGACGTCTCCGTCAGTGGGCTGCGTCCCGCCGGTTTTCTCCAGACGCCGGTCGAGGGCCCGCTCGAGCTCCCTGCCCGCCCGTCGCCGTTCGCCGTTTCGCGGCTTGCCGTTCCGCGGCTCGCCGCCCGCCGCCGTGGCCATGTCGGCGACCGCGCCGCCCAGCTCCCTGCGCAGCGCGAGCTCTCGGTCGATCTGCACTCGCGCTTCGCGGCGCGCGCGTGGATCCAGGCGCTCGTACTCGCCGCGGGTGTGACCGGCCAGGCCCGCCAACGCCCCGTAGTCGCGCCGCCCTCCCTGCGTGTCGAGCCGTCCTCGCGCCGGCAGGCCCGCCTGCTCGTCCAGCCAGCGACCCCGCGCCGCCAGCCGCTCGCCCGTGTCGTCCCTTCCGCCACGGCGCCTCCCGCGATCGCTCTCGACGAGCGTGCGTCGCGCCTTCGCAAGCTCGCGCTCCTCACCGGCCAGCGCGCCTTCGATCCGCTGCTCGCGTGCGCGCAGCCGTGCCGTCCCGAGAGTGTCGCCGCCGGCCCGCGCGCTCCGGCGGGCCTCCTGGACGCGCGCCAGCTGGGCGCGCATCCCCGTCAGGCGCTCCTGCCGCAGGGCGCCCTGGGAGAGCGTGGCGCGCGCGTGCTCGCGCTCGTGCTCGAGGCTGCGCTTCGCCTGGTCGTCGGCGCGCCGTCGTGCGAGCTCTTTCCCGGCGCGGGCGATCCGCTCGCGCTGAGGCGGATCGGGCGCCGGACGTTTGAGCTTCTCCCTGACCGGGTCAGCACCCCGCAGCACCGCGCGAGGCGTGGCGAGCGCCTCTCTGGCCCGACGCGCCAGAGAGCGCCGCGGCACGTGGCGCTCGCCGCGGGAGAAGTCGAGCGCCTTGTGACGATGACGGTAGGCACCCCACCACAGCGCCGAGACCAGCAGCCAGCGCGTCCACCAGCCAAGCAGCGAGACGCTTGCGAGCAGCCGCTGGGCACTCAGCACGGCGCCGAGCAGGAACGAGTACACGAGCTTGGAGGCAACCGCCCCCAGCAGCCTGACGACCCACCCGCGAAAGGCGCCGCGCCCACCCTCGCCGAGCGCCGGGGCGAGCACCGCGACGGGCGCGAGCAGCAGATAGACGAGGCTCATGAGCGCCGCGCCCAACAGGCGCAGGACGATGAAGCCCAGCACGAGCAGCATCCCCAGCGCTCCCACCCAGATCAGGAGCAGGCCGACGAAGCGGCCGACCGTTCCGCTCTGGGTGCGGAATTCCGCCTCATTCGCGGTCACTCCCCGGCACGGTTCCGCCGAGCCACCGCAGAGCACGTTGAAGAGCGAGCCCTCGGTGGTGATCGAGTTGCGCGGCAGGCCGTTGGCGGGGAAGGCGAGAAAGATCTCCCCGTTGGTGCGTGCGCTTCGCAGCAGCAGCGCACTCTCACGGGCGTCGGCGCCGTCCCGCGAGACCATCGCGAGCGCGGCCGCCCGCAGCCGGGGATCCACACGGGTAGAGCCCCCACACCACCCGGCGTCGCCGAACTCCATGTAACACCACGGTTCATATACCGCGAACCGGAAGAGCTCCTGCGTGCTTTCGCCGAGCGTGCGCGCCGAATGGGCGGGCGAGCCCGTCGCCACCGCCGCCAACGTGCCGAGGCTCGCCTCACTGGCCCATCCCGCGAGCGCGCCCACCGTCCCAGCCGGGTTGGCGATCGCCCAGAGGCCTCCTGCGATCATCGCGAGCGTCAGCAGCGCCTCCCCCACCGTCTCGGCCACACGGCGGCGAATGAGGCCGTGATAGGCCGTGAGCACCGCGGCGATCGCGAGCACGAGCACGAGCCAGGGCTGCGTGAAGGTCGCCTGCGTCTCACGCAGTCCTCGTGCGAGCCCGCTCATCGCCGGACCGTTCAGCAGGTCCAGCGTGAAGCACCAGTCGAGCATCACGATCAGCCCGTGGACCAGCGTCACAAGCGCCATCCAGCCAAACTGGAGCCCGTTCTGCACGCTCACCGAGACGTCGTTGCCAAGCTTCGTGATCCCGGTGTCGATGTGCACATCGAAGGCGTAGTTGCCGGTGGGCGCCGCGGAGGCCTCGAACCCGGAGCTCCCACAGTTGCGCGCGGTTGCCCCCGCGAGGTCGGCAACCCTCGCGTCACTGCACAGCGGGCTGCCGAGACCGTTGCCGGTGAGCGGATCGCCACCGCTCGCTGGAGCCGAGGAGGAGGCTTCTTCAACCGCCGACATGCCGTAACCGCTCCCCGACGTGAGCGATTCGCCGCTGGGCGCCCGCACGACCGCTTGGGGATGGCCTCCGGCGCGAGGACGGTCTTCGCCGTGGGGACTCTCGGCAGGTGTGCTCCTCGCCACCCGCGTCCGCGGCCCCGCGGCCGCGCCAGCACAGACCGGAGCGCAGGCAAGCAGCGTCGCCGCCAGCAGCAGCGCCGAGCGCACCCGCACGCCGCTCAGACCCGTCCCGGCGTGGTGGAGAAGGCGCGCAGCAGCGCCGGAGAGACCACGTCCACCTGGATCGCCTCCACCCGTCCTCGGTGATCGCGCAGCAGGCAGCGCCCGGCCTCCAGCCCCAGCAGCGTCTGGCGCAGGCGCCGATCCTCGGGGTCGAGACCCAGCAGCGCGAGCGCACGGCCCGCCTCGGCCTCCGAGCGCATGCCGAACACGAACGTCGCGCCGATCAGGTTCTCCAGCGACTCCCGCTCGCCGATCAACGCGTCGGTCACCAGCTGCGTGCTCACGATCGGCACCGCCAGCTCCGAGCGGCCCATCCGCTGCAGCGAGGCCAGCAGGGAACGTCCCACGGGATCGCCGAGCAGTCGCCATCCCTCGTCGAAGCCGAACACCTTCAGGCGGTCTTTCTCCGCGGCGAGCAGCCGCAGCGCGAACATCGCGATCAGCCGCACGATCTGCGCCCCCACCCGCTCGGCCTGGGAGTAATCCGAGCGCGCGATCCCCGGCTCGGGGCCGGGCAGGTCGCGGATCGGCAGGTAGACCACCTGGCTGGCGCCGACCTCGGGCAGCCTGACAGCCGGGTCGGCGAAGCCGAGCTGGGTGAGCCCCGAACGGGCGTACACCGCGAGCGCCTCCCCCACCCTGCGCGACGTCTCCTCACCCTGCTCCACGAGCGCTCTGACCACCTCGTGGCAGCTGGGCTCACGCGCCGCGCGCAGCACCCGGTCGACGGCGCCCACCACCGCCGTCTCCCAGTCGGGCTCGACGCGCGCGGGCAGCAGGTCGCGCAGGAACGACACCGCCGCGTCCTGGCGCAGATGCTCGGGCGCCACCCGCAGCGGATCGAGCACTCCCCGCAGCGCCGGGTCGGGCGCAAGCGTGAGGCACTCGGTGTGGGGCGCCACCTCCTCGAGCAGGTGAAAGCGGTGATCGCCCTTGGGGTCGCAGTCGACCACCTTGGCGCCCTGCAGGAACGCCTCGTACTTGAGCTTCTGCTCGAGCGTGGTCTTTCCCGCTCCGAGCGCCCCCACGCTGAGGATCGCCGTGTTGCGGTTGCTGTCCGAGCCCTCCCGGAGATTGAAGCGCACCGGCTGGCGCGAGCCCGAGAGCGTGTGGCCCAGGTAGTAGCCTCCGCGCGAGCCCACCGCGTGGGTGGCCGTGGGCATCATCGCCGCCACCTGCTCGGGCGTGAGCGTGTCGTCGTAGCCCGCCACGCGCGTGCGCTGGCCCGGCAGGTGCTGCAGGAACAGCTGCAGCTGGTCGCCCAGCGGCCGGTGCAGGCGGATCTCCCCGTAGGCGCGCCGGACCATCTCCACGCGCTCCTCCAGCGTGTCGGGATCGCTCGCGCCGATCGCGATCGCGAGCGTGGCGCGCAGCAGCGGCGGGCGGCTCGCGGCCTGCAGATAGGCGAGCAGGTCCCGGGCCTCCTGCGTGCGCTGGTAGCCGAGATCGGAGACCCCCTGATCGCCGTCGGACTCCGCGCGCACGATCTGATCGGCGTCCTGGATCTTGCGCCGGGCGATGCGCAGCGCCAGACCGTTGGGCAGAAAGCGGGCGTTCAGCGAGAGGTCCACGCCGAAGGGCAGGCTCTCCACGGGCGCGAACATCAGCTCCACCCGCGCCCCCGGGAAACTCGCGCGCTCGGGCAGCGCGCCGAGCACCAGCTGCGCCTGCCAGCTCGTGCCGAGCTCGCAGGACACCCGCAGGCGCCGTCCCTCGTGCTCCACGTACCCGTCCAGCCAGCGCATCACGTCGCCCTCCAGCGGCGCGAGCAGCGCGCGGCCGTTGCGCTCGAACGCGAGCGCCCGCGGCTCGTGCAGACCCTCCACCACCGGCTCCCCCAGCCCGCGGCAGAAGACCCGGCGCACCAGCCACTGCAGCTCCACCCCCCGGGCGGGCCGCACCGGCAGGTAGTCCGCCAGCCGCGCGTGGGCCTGATCGGCGCGCACGCGCACGCGCTCGAGCTCCGCCAGGTCCAGCAGCCGCCCGTCGCGGGGCGCGAGCGCGCGGCTCAGCTCCGCCAGCCAGCGTCGCGGGTGGCTTTCGGCGACTCGCGAGACGTATGTCG